>CACLDI010000012.1 GCA_902605605.1 uncultured Pelagibacteraceae bacterium | reverse complement strand
ATTGATAAATATAGTCTCTTGTAACTGGAGTAGATCTGTAATTTTTAGTTAGTTGAAATTGATAAACAACTTGATCGCCCCATTTAAATGCCATCTCACAACCTGCAAGATAGAATTCCCACATCCTAAAGAATCTTTCATCAAACATTTGAATTATTTTATCCTTATTTCTAAGACAGTTTTCTTTCCAATGTCTCAGGGTATGAGAGTAATGAAGTCTTAAAACTTCGATATCCGCAACAATCAATCCAGCTTTTTCAATTGGTGTAGTAACTTCACTTAAACTTGGCGTATATCCACCTGGAAAAATATATTTTGTAATCCATGGATGAGGATCTCGGGGTGGATTCACTGATCCAATTGTGTGTATTAACGAAATTCCATCATCTTTGAGCATTTTTTCAACTTGAGAGAAAAATTTACGATAAAATTTTCTGCCTACATGTTCAAACATTCCAACGCTAACTATTCTGTCAAATTTTTCATTAAGCTCTCTGTAATCCATTAGCTTGAAGTTGAGTTGATTTTCAAGATTAAGCTCTTTTGCTTTTTTTTTACAATAATTAAATTGATTTTCAGATAATGTTATTCCAGTCACTTCACAATTAGCACTTTTGGCTATATCAATTGCTAATGATCCCCAACCACAACCAATATCTAAAACTTTTTGATTTGGCTTAATGTTTAATTTTTTGATGATGTGTTTTATTTTGTTATTTTGAGCATCCTCTAATGTATCATCTTCATTTTTAAAATAAGCACATGAGTATTGTCTTTTTGGATCTAAAAATAAATCATATAAATCATCTGAAATATCATAGTGATGGGAAACATTCATTTTTGATTTCTTTATAAAATTAAAATTTGTTAGATATCTGTATGATCCTCTTAATCTATTCATTAAATAACTAAAGAAATTAAGATCTCCTCTTCCAAAATTCATAAGTGCAAGATCTAAAAAATCTGTAAGACTTCCATTTTCGATTACAACTTCTCCATCTGTATATGCTTCACCAAAATAAAGATCCGGATGAAATAATAATTTATAATGAAGCTTTTTATTTAATATTTTTAGTTTAATAGGATTTTCTTTTTTTGGATTTCCAATGATATAATTTTTTGAATTTGCATCGATTAGTATAAAACCATCTTTCTTAAAAACACTATTTAAAAATCTTGCAAGTTGCATATTAAGCTGCCAAAGATGAATTGGTTGAAAAATTTAATCTTTCCAAATTAGTATTTAATTCTTCCGCCTCTCCTAAATCTAAAATACTTAGAGGAGGTAATAGATTTTTATAAGAAGCATTATTTTTTCCGAAATATGTATGAAGTCCAGATATTAAATTATATTTTTCAAAAGCACTTCTAACCTCACATAATTTTTGATTGGCTTTTTGCTCATTTCCATTTTGAAAATCATCGTATACTTTTCTTGCTAATTCTGATGTTGCATTGCAAGTTGCAGTAATGATACCTGAGCAGCCCAGTTCAAGTCCTTTTAGTAATTTGGACTCTGATCCTGGTAAAACCGAAAAATTATCAATTTTTAAATTTTCAAACAAATTATATGAGCTATCTTTAACTCCAACAATATTATTTGGATATTTTGATACAAGCTTTTCAACACACTCAATACTAAATTTATAACCACATAATTTTTCAAAATTATAAAGAATTATTTCACTGTCAGGAATTGCTTCAGCTATTTTACTATAAAATTCTACTACCTCTTTGTCACCATACTTGTAATAAGCTGGAGGCATTATTAAAAATTTTTTAAAATTTAGGGATTTTGCAACTCTCATTAAATTTATAGTTTCTCCTAATGAATTTAATCCAGTGCCAATAATATATTTTTCTTTATATTTGCTTTTTACTAATTGATTTAAAAGACTTATTTTTTCAGAGACAGGAATTAACTGAGCCTGTCCAGTGCTTCCAAAAATTGCAGCTCCATGACAACCGTTATTTATAACCATTTCAGCATGCTCAATGGTTTTGTTAATATTTAGTGTTAAATCATCTTTCAACACTGACATTGAAGCAGCATAAATACCTTTTATTAAAGTCATATATTTTCTAAAAACATATAATAATTCAAAAAAAAAATGAATAAAAAATTATGAAAACTGGCATTTACTTAAGTTATGTTGGTTTGGGAGCAAATTTATTACATCTTTCATATTGTCACGAGGTAGCAAAAAAATATGGACCTGTAACAATTATAACTCTGTGTAAAAATTTAGAAGAAACCCTTGCACATGATCCTCTAATTAAGGAAGTTTGCTATTTAAATAAATATCATAGAAAATTACTAGATATTTTTAATCTAAGTAAATTTCTTAAAGAATTTAAATTTACTAATTTATTAATTTTTTACCCAAGTCTTAGGATTAGTTTGGCTGCAAAAATTGCCGGAATTAAAAATATATTATCTTATCCATTCTTTAATAAAAAAAATCTACATTTAGTAAATGCTGCTAAATCATTAACAGAAAAATTTTTAAATATCAAAAATTGTAAGACAGAAACAAGTTTTTGTTTTGATGAACATGCAATTGAAAATGTAAAAAAAAAATTTACCAAAGAAAGTTATAAAATTGTTATAGGAGCAGGCTCTTCAGGACCAACAACAAGATGGGGAGAAGAAAATTTTGCAAATCTTATTAATCTATTAAATAAAAGTGGTGATTACTTTTTCTTTATTCTTTGTGGTCCAAATGAAAAAGAAGTTGAAAAGAAAATTTTAAGTAATTTAAAAAAGAAAAATTATATTACTCTTAGCGATAAAAAAATTAAAGATGTAATTCCATATTTGTGTATATCAAATATGTATGTTGGAAATGACTCATTTGGTTCGCATATTACATCACAATCAAATATAAATAGTATTGTAATGTTGTTAGACTCACCTAAAGCATATACCGATTATAGCAAGAATTTTTTCAGAATTGGGCCATCAGGAATTGACATAAATAATATAACACATGGAACAAATGCAAATCCAGATTTAATTAAAGTTGATGAAGTTATTAAACTGATAAATCAAATCAAAGATTAGGTTACATCCTTTAACACAACCTCTTTAGACTCATTTACAATCGCAGCAAGTCTATTTAGCTCTGGGTTCAAGTCAGGATGTATTTTCTTCATAATTTTTTTGTAGGACTTTTGAATATCCTCCTTGTTATATCTTTTATTAGGATCTAAATTTAATATTTTGTAAGCTTCGTCTCTGCTTATAGGTTGCGAATTTAAACTTGATCCAGGATTGCCAAAATTGAATCTACCTGAATTTTTTAATATCCTTAAGAATCCCCATAATCTTAATAATTGTAACAATGTTATTCCTGCTTTTGTTTTAATTAATGGCAAAACACCCAGCAAAAAAGGCAATGAAAATATATATTTTCCAGTTGCAGCAATAATAAACGCAAATATTATTGCTATAAGAATTATTGATTTCCTTAAAAAACTATAAATCTTTTTTGAAGATGATTTAGCAAACCAACTGAGAAAAATGTAAATAATTAAAAAAACTATTAGTATTAAAAAAAAAATATTCATCTATAAATTAATTCCTTATGAAAATACCACAGCTACCAAAAAAATTGGAAATAAAATCTTGTCACAATACCACGTGGGAGGATCATTATAGCTGGATACACCAAAAAAATATATTAGAAGTTTTAAGAGATAAATCAAAATTAGACCCTGAAGTAAAAAAATACTTAGATGAGGAAAATAACTATGCAGAACATCATTTAAAGGACACCAAAAAATTACAAAATACATTGTTTGATGAAATCAAAGGTAGAATAAAATTAGATGATGAATCACTACCTTATAAAGATCATACGTATGAATATTGGACAAAAACAACAACTAAAGGAAATTATTCAATTAAACTTCGAAAAAAAATTGGGACAAATAAAGTTGAGGAAATTTGGAATGGAGATAAAGAAAAAGAAAAACTTAAAACTGAGTATTTTGGAGTTGGTGATTTAGAGGTAAGTAACAATGATAAGTATCTTGGTTATTCGTTAGATATCAAAGGTTCTGAATATTATACAATCCATATAAGAGACATAGAAAATAATAAAATTATTTCCAAAGAAATTACAGAAACATCTGGTGGGATAACTTTTAGTTTAGATGATAAATATATTTTTTATTCTAAGCTAGATCAGAATCATAGAGCTAGAAAAATATACCGGCACGAAATTGGTAATTACAAAGATAGGGATTTATTAATTTTTGAGGAAAAAAGTGAAGCATTTACAGTTGGTATTGGACTGAGCTCAGATGAAAAGTATTATTTTATAAATACATCTGACCATAACACTTCAGAACAATACTATTTTAATGTAGATGAGGCAAAACCTTTGCCAAAACTTATAATGAAAAGAGAGAGGGGTGTCCTATATTCGGTCAACTCATGGAATAATAATTTTTATAATCATACCAATAAAGATGCAGAGGATTTTAAAATTGATATTACAGATAGTTTAGAGAAACTGGATTGGAAGCCTTTTATTTCACCAAAAAAAGAGGTGTTAATAGGAGGTCTAACTTTTCTAAAAAATTGGATTATTAGATCTGAAACATCTAATGCTCTTGATAAATTATTTGTTAGAAATGTTTCAACAGATATTGAAAAAGAATTAGTATTTTCAGACGAAAAAATCTATGTTCCTGGAGTTTCACTCACTCAAAAAAATAGAGATACTGATGAAGTTTATCTTGGATATTCTTCACCTAAAACACCTTCAAGAGTTTATAAATTTAATTTATCCAATAAGTCTAAAGAGTTAGTTAAAGAACAAGAGATTCCATCAGGTCATGTTCCAGAGAATTACATAGTTGAAAGAGTGGAGTTCAAATCACATGACAGAAGAATGGTACCATTAACAATCACAAGACATAAAAAAACCAAAATTGACGGATCAGCAAATTTATTGCTCTATGGTTATGGATCCTATGGGAGCTCAATGAGTCCGAGTTTTTCCTCCACAAGATTAAGTTTAATAGATAGAGACATCATCTGGGCAACTGCTCACATAAGAGGTGGAATGGAAAAAGGGATGAAGTGGTGGAAGGAAGGAAAATTAACAAATAAAAAAAATACTATCGATCAGTACAGAGTAATTAAAAAAGAAGAAGCCAGAAGAATAAAATTAGAAAAACAAGAATACGAAAGGCTAGAAAAAATTAAGAGAGCAGAGGAAAAACAAAAACAAGAAGATTTAAAATTTAAATTAAAAGAAGAAACATTAAAAGAAGAAATTAAAATTGAAAAACAAAGAACCAAAGACATAAAATTATTTTTACGAAAAGAGCAAGCATTATTAAGAATTGAACAGGCTGAGAAACAAAAACAATTTTTACAAAAATTAAGATTAGATAAACAAATTGAAAAATTTAGAGTTAGAGAAGTTAAAGAATTAGAAAAGCTTGAAAAAATTTCTTTAAAAGAGAAAAGGGAGGATTATGCAGGTCTTCAACAAAGAATAGAAAAATTAAAGGAGAAATATCGAATAATAAGAGACCAAAAAATTAAGGAAAGGGTGGAGGCTCTAGGAGTAAAAATTCAAGGAGATGAGGATAGAGAAACGCTTCTTCAAAAAGAAAAAGAATACACAATAGCCAGACAAAAAATAGAATTTTCTTTGGAAAGTTTTTACAGAAGTGCAAGTAGTTTAGTTTTCCAATTAAACAAAAGACACGTAACAAGACATATGTCTATTTTCAGATGTATCGATAGAAGATTTGAAACAGGTGAGATTTTTGTTAAATGGGATGAAGCAGCTGATGATGAATGGTTATTATTGATATACATTAAAAATAATTCACCAGACGAAGGCATAGTGATTGAAGACAAAACAAATCCTGAAAAAAATATTTCTCATGAATTCAAAAATAATGAAATTTTTAAGGCTTCAGACACTATGGTAGACTCTTTAACTCATCTAATAGCTAGAAAAAGAGGCAAAAATGGCAATTAATAGAACTAAATACATTTGGTAGTATTAATAATGCTTTTTGGAATTATTTTAATGGTTACTCTGTTCATAATTTTAACTTACGTTCTTTCATGGATAAGGTATTTTAATAGTCTGGATCCTAGACTAGGTCAATCAACTTGGCGGTGGAGTTACGACTACCCTGTAATTGGAGTAAGAGACTTTTCAGATTTAGATGATAGAGAGTTTGTTAAGTTAAGAAGAAAAAGAAATAGAATAATAACATTGATGTACTCAATTGTATTGATAATGTTTATGCTTTCAATGTCATTACTAAGTGAAATAATGATATTTTTTTTAGCTTAGTTTTTCAATTGTTTCTTATTTTTGAGATATAGAAAATAAGCAACAATTTCATATCCATAATTAAAAATTGTAAAAATTATTGGAAGTTTAAAAAATTTATATAAAAATCTATATTTAGGTATTTTCTGCCACACATACAAAAAAGCTTCAGCTCCCTCTAAAACTTTATCATTATCTTTTACATGCAATCTTCTTAAGAGCTGCTTGTCATCTTTATTAGTCTCTTTTTCTGCTAGTTCATTATTGGTTATATCGATCCAATCTATCTCTTCTATTTTTTCTTTTTTATATAAGTTGATTTCAGATCTACAAATTTTACAGGAATTGTTGAAATAAACTTTCATATTACAATAGTTATCCTTTAACAGATTTTTGTACATGTGTAAAAAGAGCAGTTGAAAAGATAATATAAACCTTTATGTAATTCTTATGAATAATTTCTTTGATAAATCAGACTTGGCAAGAAAAGATGCTGAAAATATAGTTTCAGATACTTTAAAAAACTGTGATGATGGAGAATTGTATTTGGAGGATTCAAAGTCAGAGTCAATTGTCTTAGATGATAATAAGATTAAGAGTTCTAACTATAGCTCTGATTTAGGCTTTGGATTTAGAGCAGTATCTGATGAAGTTGTCGCTTATTCTTATTCAAATGAAATATCAAAAGATTCTTTAAAAAGTTCAGCAGAAAATCTTCAGTCAACTCTTAAGTCAATCAAAGGCACTTATAATAACGAGATACCAAAATCTAACAAAAAATTTTATAGTGATATAAATCCTATAGAGCAAAAAACTTTAAACTCTAAGCTAGAAGTCTTGAATAAAGTGAATGATTACTTAAGAAAAAAAGATGGAGCTGTTAAACAGGTTACAGCAAATTTTTTAGGTGAACATAAGTCGATAGAAATAATCAGATCAGGTGGTGAGGCAATAACAGATACCAGACCTTTAATTAGATTTAATGTTTCTGTAATGCTTGAAAAAGATGGAAGAAAAGAAACAGGTGTGTATGGCATTGGAGGGAGACAGGCTTACGATGATTATTTACAGAATGATAACTGGAAAAGTGTATGTGAAGAAGCTTTTAGAATTGCTTCAGTTAACTTGGAGAGTAAACCCGCACCAGCTGGCGAAATGAAAGTAGTATTAGGACCAGGTTGGCCAGCAATACTAATTCACGAAGCAATAGGACATGGCCTAGAGGGTGATTTTAACAGAAAAAAAACATCAGCATTTCATAACTTAATGGGGCAGAAAGTTGCAAGTGAAGGTGTCACAATTGTTGATGATGGTACCATTGATAATAGAAGAGGCAGTCTTACAATAGACGATGAGGGTACACCAACTGAAAGAACTGTTTTAATTGAAAATGGCATTTTAAAAAACTTTATGCAAGACAGATTAAATGCACGTTTAATGAATACAAGGTCAACTGGTTCAGGAAGAAGAGAAAACTATCGACACGTAGTTTTACCTAGAATGAGAAATACTATGATGTTAGGTGGCAATCAAACTCAAGATGAGATGATTAAATCTGTGGATAAAGGTATTTTTGCTGTGAGCTTTGGGGGCGGACAAGTAGATATTACCTCAGGAAAATTTGTCTTTAATTGTACAGAAGCATACGAAATTATTAATGGCAAAATAGGTTCTCCAATAAAGGGAGCGACATTAATAGGAGATGGTCCATCAATTTTAAAGGAAGTTTCAATGGTTGGTAACGATATGATGTTAGACCCTGGTATAGGCACATGTGGGAAAGCTGGGCAAGGAGTTCCTGTTGGTGTAGCACAGCCATCAATATTAATTGACAAAATGACAGTGGGTGGAACAAAACTGTAATTAATGATTAAAGATCAAAATTTCTTAGAAGCTAAAGCAGCATATTGTCTAGATGTTGCAAAAAAAATTGGAGCTTCAGATGCAAGTGTTACAATAGGTCATTCTATTTCTGAAACAGTCAATTTTAGAAATAAAAATTTAGATGAGTCCAATCGATCTGATGGATTAGCGTTTAGTATAGATACTTATATTGGTAAAAAAAAATCTTCAATTTCCTCATCAAATTTATTAAATGAAAATTTAGATATACTTATAGAGAAATGCTATGAAACAACTAAAATTACACCAGAGGATGAATTTAATTCATTACCAGATAAAAATTTACTTGCAGATAAACTTAAAGATTTAAATATTTATGATAAGACCCATATTAATAATGATAAAAAAATTCACTATTTAAAAGAATTAGAAAATATAGCATCAGAGGATAAAAAAATAATAAACACAGAGTCCAGTTTTACTGAAAAAAAAACTAATTTTATTTTAGCAAATAGTGATGGTTTTTGTAGTGGTTATAAAACATCTTCATTCACGACGTCATGTGTAGCTGTTGCAAAAGACAAAAATAGCATGGAAAGGGATTATGAATATTCAAGTAAAAGATATTTAGCTGATATCAAAGATCCCCAGACCCTAGGTAAACTGGCAAGTCATCAAACAATAAGAAAATTAAGTCCAAAAAAAATAGGAAGCGAAAAATTAAGTATCATATTTGATAAGAGAATTGCAAAAGGTATGCTCAGTGCTTTTGCAAGTGCGATTTCATCCTCTGCAATCGCTAGAGGAACTTCATTTCTTAAGGACAAGATTAATGAGCAGATATTTTCTAATTCTATAAATATAATTGATAAACCAGATATAATTAAGGGTTTAGGCTCAAAAAATTTTGACTCAGAAGGTATTAAATCTGAAACCCTCAATCTAGTTAAAGAGGGTGTGCTTAAAAATTATCTTGTAGATACTTATAATGGCAAAAAACTAAACCTCCAATCAAATGGAAGAAGCGGAGGCACTACAAATTTGTATTTTGAGAATGGAAAACAAAGTTATGATGAGCTATTAAAAACTAATTCAAAATGTATTTATATTACAGAAACAATAGGCCATGGCAGCAATCTTGTAACTGGAGATTACTCTGTTGGAGCAACTGGGTTTTTTGTAGAAGGTGGTGAATTTAAATATCCAATAAATGAAATAACAATTGCAGGAAATTTTAAGGATATGTTTAAAAATATGTTTTTAGCAAATGACTTAGATTTTGAATATTCAACAAATTCTCCAACTATGATGATTGAAGGCATGACAGTTGCTGGTAAATGAGTAGTTTTTGTGTAATTGGCTCTGGAATTTCTGGAGCAACCATCGCAAATCTTTTAAACAAAAAACACACTGTTGATTTGTATGATAAAGCAAAAGGCTTAGGAGGAAGATCATCTTTTAAAAGATTAGATAAAATAAGGGATGAAGTGGTGGAAGGAAGGAAAATTAACAAATAAAAAAAATACTTTTGAAGATTATATTCATGCAGCTAAATATTTAATTGAAAACAAATATACATCGAAAGGTAAAATAATTGGTATGGGTGGATCAGCAGGAGGATTACTAATGGGTGCAGTAGTAAACCAGTCTCCTGAGTTATTTTTAGGAATTATAATGGCTGTTCCATTTGTAGACTCTTTAACAACAAATCTGGATCATTCTTTGCCCTTAACAGTTGGAGAATTTGATGAATTTGGAAATGCGAGAGATAACAAGGAGCATTTTGATTATATTTTTTCATATGCTCCGTATAATAATATAAAAAAAAAAGATTATCCCCACATGTTAATAACAACTAGTCTAAGCGATAATCGAGTTTTGTTTGATGAGCCTGCGAAATTTACAGCAAAATTAAGAGAATATAAAACTGATAATAATTTGCTTTTATTAAAAACAGAAATGAATGCAGGACATGGTGGTAAATCTGGTAGAGATGGTGCTATTGAAGAAATTGCAATCGACTATGCCTTCGCATTAAAAATCGCAAAAAAAATCTAATTTTTTAATCTTGAAATATCAAAAGTAATTCCTAAATAACTCTCGTAAGTCGCCTAATGGGGCTTACTAAATATAAACTTGCTTAAAAAAGGAGGAAATTATGACAAGTAAGGATCTATCTATATTCAACTCACTAAGACCTTTTTCAATTGGTTTTGACGACATGTTTGATCAATTTGAAAATATGTTAGGAAACGGAAATTTGACAATGCAGTCAAATTACCCACCTTACAACATTCGAAAAACAGGTAAGGACAACTATGCGATTGAGGTTGCTTTAGCTGGTTTTAATAAAAAAGATGTAGAGGTTGAGTTTGAGGATAATTTATTAACAGTTAGAACTAAACAAGTTAATAAATCTGAGGACAATGAAGTTGATGGAGAAATCATTCATAAAGGTATTTCTCAAAGACAATTTGCAAGATCATTCACTATTGCCGATGACGTTAAAGTAAATGGTGCTGAGCTGAAAGATGGTCTTTTAACAATATCTTGTGAAAGAATTATTCCAGAACATAAAAAGAAAAAACTTATAGAAATAAAATAGGTTTAACCTTGCTTGCGGGGATTTTTATCCTCGCAAGTTTGATTTAAAAACATCCGTTAGATACAAAACCAACAACAATATTTTCTGAATTTATCTCAAATCTTCGTTCACAAGGTATTAAATATTTTTTTGTATTATATACAAACTCAAAATTACCTTTTGCATTTGTAAAATCCTCGTCAGGTTTTCCCAACTCCATTTGAAGTTTGCTTGCAGATTTTCCAATAAACTCACTCAATTTTTCGTTCTCTTTTTCTACAATAGCATCTGTCTTTTCCTTAACAGTTTGACAACCTACAACCACAAAACAAAAAACCATAAGAGTAAAAATAAATTTAAATTTATGCATTAATCATTTCTAACACCGAATTATGGCATAAATATAAACTTCTAAGTTGAATGTTGTGAATAAACTAAGGTTTATTAAAGAAATAACTAATAGAATCAAATATGTCTGCAGTATTAGGAGGACAAATGCTTGACAATTATTTTAATTATAAAAAACATAAAACTGATTTTAAAACTGAAGTAATAGCTGGAACTACGACGTTTTTGACTATGGCATACATAATGTTTTTAAATCCATTTATCTTATCGGGAGAATTTGCCGGACCCGAAAAAGGTTTCTTTGATTTCGGCGCAGTTTACACTGCAACAATATTAGCAACCGCATTAGCTTGTTTCATAATGGCTTTTTATGGAAAAACTTGGCCAATTGGACTGGCACCAGGAATGGGTATTAATGCCTTCGTTGCTTTTGGAGTTTGTGCTGGTATGGGCTATACGCCACAAGAGGCTTTGGGTGCAGTCTTAGTTGCGGGTGTATTGTTCTTAATTATATCTCTTACTCCAATTAGAGCTTGGTTAATTAATTCAATACCCAAGAGTCTTAAATTAGGAATTGGTGCTGGAATAGGATTATTTCTTGCAATCATTGGTCTTCAGATAATGGAAGTCGTTGTAGATAATCCTGTAACTTTAGTTCAGCTTGGTAATTTAGGTGATCCATTAGTTCTTTTAGGATGCGCAACATTTATTGCAATTATTGTTTTAGATAAAATGAATGTAAAAGGAAACATTATTATAGGTATTTTAGCTTTCAGTATAATTGCATGGGCAACTGGACTTGCAAAATTTAATGGAATTGCAAGCGCACCTCCACCAATGACATATCTTTTTGAATTTGATTTATCCGCTGCGATGACAGCCGGAATGTCTACGGTAATATTTACATTATTGTTCATTGATTTTTTTGATACTGCAGGAACCCTTACTTCAGTTGCTAATGTAGCAGGAAAAGTTGGTAAAGATGGAAAAGTTCAGGATATTAATAAAGCAATGCTATCAGACAGTGTTGGAACAGTTGCTGGTGCAATGATGGGAACAACAACGGTAACAAGTTATGTTGAATCTGGCGCTGGTGTCAAGGCAGGTGGAAAAACTGGTATGACTTCTTTAGTGATTGGTTTGTTATTTTTGGCATGTATATTTTTTGCACCCCTTGCAACTAGTCTGCCTAAACAAATTGACGGTGCTGCTCTACTTTTTGTATCTGTTCTTTTTATAAGAAATATTACAGACATAGAGTGGAATGATATTTCAGAGTCAGCTCCAGCAATTCTAGCAATGATAGCTATGCCATTAACTTATAGTATTAGTAATGGTATAGCATTAGCATTTGTTTCTTATGCTTTAATTAAAATATTTACTGGAAAGTTTTCGAGTACTTCTCCAGCAATATGGGTGATTGCAATACTTAGTGTTGTAAGTTTTGCAGTGGCTTAATAAGCTTTAACAGGGCTAGAAATCTAGCCCTGTTTACTAATTTCTTTTGATAATTTCACTGATAGTCAATTCTTCGTAATGCTCAGTTGGTTGAACTATCCAAGGATCTGACTCTAATCTAACAGGGCAGAAATCAGGTTCAAATGTTGAAGATTTTTTTTTCCACAAACAAGCTGTTTTTACCTCTTGAATAAAATCTTTAGTTTGAGGATAATTTTGAAGCCATTCAATGCTCTTGTTTAAAGTTAATCCAGTATCAGAAAGATCATCTATTAATAGTACTTTCTTAAAATCTTTATTTTCAGCTAAAGAACTTATTTCTCTTGCAAACATTAATTGCCCTTGTTGGTCTTCCAGTCCTTTTCCTGAATAACTTTGAATTACAATGTAGGCTATTGGTAATTTTAGTATTCTTGAGAGAATATCTAATATTGGTGCTGCACCTCTCATAATACCAACAAGAACTGTAGGTTTATATTCTTTATGAATTTGTATTGCTAATTTCTCAACTATTTTTATATATTCCTCAAAAGAGACAATTAATTTATCAGCCATGAAATTTAGTATCATAACTTAAATATATTAAAAAGGAGAAATCATGAAAGCTTACTGGATAAGTGTTTATAAAGAAGTTGAAAATCAAGAAAATTTAAAAAAATATGCCGAGGTGGTTACCCCGATAATAAAAAACTTTGGGGGAATTCCTCTCGTAAGAGGAGGAAAACACATAACCTATGATGGAGATGATTTTGTAAGAACTGTTATTTGGGAATTTCCAAGTTATGAAAAAGCTTTAGAGTGTCATAATTCTAAAGAGTATTTAGATGGTTGGAATATTGCAAAAAATACAACCACAAGGCATATGCAAATAGTCGAAGGGTTTAGTATTGAATAGGTTCTGGATCTATACTTCTCCATAAATACCAAGTTGCAACTGAGCAATAAGGTGAAAATTTTTTGTTCAATAATTTTACGTAATTTTCTGGTGGTAAATATTTTTTGTTATAGTTTTTTGAAATTGCTCTTAATAGACCAATATCTTGAATTGGCCAAATATTTGGGCGATTGTAAGTAAACAATAGAATCATCTCTGCAGACCATCTTCCAATTTGTCTTAATTCAGACAAATAAATTATAGCTTCCTCATCAGACATTTTAGGAATAAGTTTTGGATTAAATGATTTATTAATCACTTGTTTAGCTAAACTTTTAATACCTTTTACTTTTTGCCTACTTAGACCACAGCTTTTTAGTTGGGAAGTTGTTAACTTATTAACTATCTTTGCTGTAATTTTATTTTTACATTTTTTTTTAAATTTTAAAAAAACTGCATTAGCAGCAGCCACACTAATTTGTTGACCAATAATACTTTTACATAGTGAAAAAAAAACATCTTTTCTAGAAGTTAAAATCGTCTCTGAAGGTGACTTGTAGTTTTTTATTAAAGCAGACATTATTTTATCTTTCTTAGATAAATATTTTTTTGCTGTATTCCAATATCTTGGGGAATTACTCATGCCTTGAAACTGAAAGTCGTTTCTTTAAAATCATTTCTCTTCTAAAAATTATAAATGAAGATACAATTACTAATAAAGCACCCATTAATGTTTTAAACGTTGGAACTTCACTCCAAATAAAATATCCAAATATTATAGCAAATACCAAAGCTAAATATTTCAGAGGTGTTACTAAACTTACTTCAGAATATTTATAAGATTGAGATAACCATAAATTTGCAAGACCTCCTAAAATTCCTACCATAGATAACAAAAATAGATCTAAGAAATTAGGCATAACCCAGCCTTGAAATAAAGAAAAAAGGCCTAAGATTGCTATTGAAAAAGAAAAGAAAAAACTTATTAGCCATACCGGTTCTGTTGTAGATAATTTTCTTATTGCTATAGCAACATATGACAAACCCAAACAAAAAATTATTGGATATATGTAGTAAAAATTTAAAGAACTGAATCCTGGTTCTGTAATAACAATTATTCCTAAAAAACCTACTAAGACCGCTAGCCATCTATATAAACCAACTTTTTCATTTAATAAAAATATTGAAAAAATTGTTGTAAATATTGGTGCAGCAAATGTAATGCTTACAACTGTTGCTAATGGCAAATTTCTTAAAGCTATAAAAATTGACACTAAAGCAACTAAGCCTGATAAACATCTCTTAAAATGAAGAAAAGGCCTTGTTGTTTTATAAAAATCTAAAAATCTATCCCTAGGAATAAGAAATAGAATTGGGATTATTCCACAAAAGCCTCTGAAAAATAAAACTTGTCCAACAGGATATGCGTCAGACCACTTTACCAATACGTCCATTAGTGAGAAGGCACATACAGAAATGAACATGTAGAAAAAGCCTAATTGATTTTTTGACAGCATAGAGATAACTTTAAATTAATTAGGTTAATTATCAATGGAAATAGCAATTTTAGGATTAGGATGTTTTTGGGGACCAGAAATTAAGTTTAGTAAACTTGATGGAGTTATTAAAACTGAAGTTGGATATTGTGGTGGTCATAATTCAGAAACAACTTACAAAGAAGTGTGTACTGGCTCAACAAATCATGCAGAGGTAGTTAAATTAGATTTTGATCCAAAAATAATATCTTACGATAAAATCCTTGAATATTTTTTTGAAATTCATGACCCAACAACTCTTAATTCTCAAGGACCAGATTTTGGTACACAATATAGAAGTGAAATTTTTTATTTAAATGACAAACAGAAAGTAACTGCAGAAAATATAATAAATAAAGAAAACGAAAGACTTTCTGGAAAAGTTGTAACTAAATTATCGCAAGTAAAAAACTATTGTGTGGCTGAGGAATACCACCAAAGATATTTAGAAAAAAGATAGAATGTCTTTAGTTGATACAGATTGGTTAGAGAAAAATATTAATAAAGTAAAAGTTATAGATTGTTCTTGGCACATGCCAGTCGAAAATAGAAATGCTGAAGAAGAATTTAAAAATGAGCATATTCCAAACGCAATTTTTTTTGATTTAAATAAGAATTCTAAAAATAATACAGATCTACCACATATGCTTCCAACCTTGGATGAATGGAATAAAATAGTTTCAAACTTAGGAGTTTCAAAAGATGATCAAATAATTATCTATGATAATTCTAATGTAATAAGTTCTTGTAGATGTTGGTATAACTTTATTTATTTTGGACATAATCCTAGGCTTGTTAGTGTGCTCAATGGTGGATTGAAAAAATGGAAAAAAGAAAATAAAAAAATATCCAATGAAATAGTTAAATTTTCAAAAACAAATTATCAAGGCGAAGAATTAATTTCATTAGTGAAAGACAAATATAAAATTGATTTAAATATTTCAGAAAAAGAGTTTGTTGTTGTTGACGCAAGAAGTAAAGAAAGATTTGAGGGAAAAGTGCCCGATCCAAGAAAAAATGTTAGAAGTGGATCTATTCCTAATTCTATTTGTTTGCCCTTTGTGGAAGTAATAAACAAAGATTTTTCGTTTAAAAATATAGAGGAGTTAAAAAATTTGTTTAAAAATACATTTAGAAATCCAAAGGATAAACCTGTCTTTTCATGTGGGTCCGGTGTTACTGCTTGTGTTTTAGCCCTTGCATATTCTTTGGTAAACGCTAATTATCTGCCTGTCATATATGATGGTTCTTGGGCTGAGTATGGCAAAATCTAAGCTATGAAAAGATCTACAAAAATAACAAGTCTAATAATTATTTTTTTTCTAATCATTACAACTGTAATTGTTGGAAGAACTATGATCGGAAATCATTTTAAAAAAAAATTTAGTAAAAGGCCTCCACCAGGAATAATTATTACAGCGGCTAAAGAAAGAGTATTCGAAAATATTATAAGTACTTATGGAACAGCTGCTCCGGTTCAGACTCAATCATTTAAAGTAGAAAAGTATGAAATTCTTAAACCAATCAAATATAATCAAAAAGTGAAGAAAGGCGATGTTATTGCTGATCTTAAAAATAGAAAAATTATAGCACAATTTGATGGAGTAATTGGAAAGAGAGAATTTTCTGAAGATCTAGAAGTTTCAAAGTCATCGATACTTATAAATCTTGAAGATAATAGCTCAATTTATTGTGATGTAGATATACCAGAAATATTTGTACCATTTATTAAAGTTGGTTTGCCTGTAGACATAAAATTTTCTGGATACAAAGACAAAATATATAAAGGAAATGTAGACTCATTTGCAAGCAGAATAAGCGAGGAGACAAGATCATTGGCTGCTAGAATTAAAATGGATAATCTTTTAGGAGAAATACTTCCAGGCTCATTTTTAGAAATATCAATTAAATATGATGTTAGAGAAAGTTTAAGTATTCCAGATACAAGTACAGTTGTTGAAGGTGAAAATGTCTTTATTTATAGGGTGGACGAGCAAAATAAAGTATTAAAAACAAAAATTACCACTGGTGATAGATACGTAGGCTTTGTAGAAGTTTTAAATGGTCTAAATAGTGGTGATAAAATTGTTGCTGAAGGTACAAAAAAAGTAAGACCAAATTTAACTATCAGACCAATAGAAAAAGGCTCCAAAAAAAAACAAGGAAATTCTAATTGGGGTAAAAAAGATAAATCTAATAATTAAATGTATATTACTGAAGTCAGCATAAAAAGACCTGTTGTTGCTTGGGTAATGTCATTAATATTAATTATTTTTGGTATCTTTGTTTTTGCAGAATTGCCAGTAAGGGAATTACCTGATGGTATACAGCCACCAGTTGTTCAGGTACAAACAGAATACAAGTCTGCTTCAGCAGAAATTGTTGATGAAGAAATAACTCAAAAAATTGAGGATGTTATTGGTGGAGCGGAAGGAATTAAAAACATAGATTCAAGTTCTCTCAGTGGAAGAAGTAGAATTAATATTCAATTTAATACAGATATAGATTTAGATAATGCAGCAAACGATATTCGAGAGAGAGTATCTAGAGTAGTCGACAATCTACCAAGTGAATCGAGTCCTCCTCAAATATTGAAACAGGCAGCAGGGTTTACAACAACAATGTGGGTAGGTCTATCCTCCCCAAGCTGGAGTGATTTAGAACTTGGAGATTATGCAGAAAGATATCTTATTGATGCTTTTTCAAGTGTGCCTAACGTTGGAAGAATAAGAGTTGGTGGATTAAGAGAATTAAGTGTTAGAGTTTGGATAGATCCAATTAAATTAGCGGCTAATAACCTTACTATTCAAGAGGTTGAAAGAGCATTTAGGAATGAAAATGTTAATCTTCCAGCAGGTACCTTGGAAGCAAACAATAAAGATCTAACTCTTAATATTGATAAATCTTACTCTAATATTGATAGCATCAAACAATTACCGTTAAAAAAAGATAAGGATAAAGTTATTGTTTTATCAGATGTTGCAAATGTTGAATTGGGTCCAGTATCAGAAAAAACTTTATTCAAAGCTCAAAGAAAAAACGCAATAAATTTAAAAACTGTAGGTATTGGAATTTATGCTAAGAGTGGTGCTTCTACTGTTGAACTTTCAAATCAAATTAAAGAGAAAATAATCGAATTAAATAGATCTTTACCAGATGGACTAAAATTAGAGGTTGCTTTTAATAGAGCTACATATGTTGGTGCAGCGATTGAAGAAGTTTATAAGAGTTTGATTATTGCATTTATTTTAGTTGTTTTAATTATCTATCTATTTCTTGGTAACCTCAAAGCTGTGATAGTTCCAGCTGTTGCCCTACCAGTTAGTTTAATCGGATCATTCTTGGGATTATACTTGTTTGACCTTTCAATTAATATTTTCGTACTACTAAGTTTTATTTTAGCCATAGGTATAATTACAGACGACTCGGTTATAATGACTGATGCCATCTATACTAGAATTGAAAATGGTGAAACTCCACTTGTTGCTGCATATAAAGGGTCAAAACAAATTACTTTTGCAATTATTGCAACAACTTTGATTTTAGTTGCAGTTTTCTTACCTCTAATTTTTATAAAAGGTATTTCTGGAACTTTGTTCAAAGAAACTGCAATCGCTTTATCTTTTTCTATAGTAGTTTCATCTTTTGTTGCTTTAACATTATCTCCAATGCTAGGTAGTAAATTTTTAAATAAAAAAGAAAAAATAAATTTTTTTGTTAAAAAATTTAATAATGGATTTAAATCTTTTACTAGCTTTTATATTGATACTTTAAAATATTGGATAAATAGGCAAAAAACTATTTCTGCATTTATAATTTTAGTAATTGCAGCTTCTGTTTTTTTATTTGATTTTTCTAAAAAAGAATTAATTCCAACTGAGGACAGAGGTGTTTATTTGATAATTGGATCAACTGATGAAGGAAGCTCATTTGAATATACTCAAGAGAAAGCGCAAATTATTGAAAACAGAATAATAAAATTATTACAAGCAAAAGATAGTCCATACGAGAGAGTTATTATGAGAGTTCCAGGATTTGGTAAGTCTGCAACAACTTATAATACATTTATAATTATTGCCTTATTAGATGAATGGAAAAATAGAGAAAAAAGTAGTCAAACAGTATTAAGAGAAGCTATAGGTCAAGTTGTTTCTGTTCCCGAAACTTTTGCTTTTCCAATATCTCCTCAAGCAATTAGAGTTTCGAGCTATAATAAGCCAGTTCAAATGGTAATCTACGGAACAAGCTACGAAGAGCTTGAAGAAATACAAAAAAATGTTTTGCGTGAATTAAGAAAAAATAGAAACATGTCTCGAATAGAAAGTGACTACACAAAAAATAAACCTGAAGTTAAACTAATAACTAATAAAAATAGAGCTAACGATTTAGGGGTATCTACAGAGAATATCGGAAGAACTTTAGAAACTCTATATGGAGGCAAAAGGGTTACTACTTTCAGTAAGGAAGGAAGAGAATATCCGATTATTTTACAACAATACCTTGCAGATAGACGTGACAAAGACGGCCTATCAAAAATCTTTGTTAGATCAGAAACCACTGGAAAGCTTGTATCGGTTGCAAGTCTAGTAGAATTTAAAGAAAAGGGTACAGCAGAAGTGCTTCCTAGATATAACCGTCAACGAGCAGTTACAATTTCTGCAGCACTTTCAGAAAATTATACGTTATCAGAGGCTATAAATTATTTAGAGGATGTCATGATAAAAGTTGCACCTGAAAATCAAATTACTTGGAAAGGAAAATCTGAAGAATTAAAAGAAACAACCAATGAAATATACCTAATCTTTGCTTTAGCGTTAATTACAGCATATTTAGTAATGGCAGCAACATTTAACTCTTTTGTTCATCCATTCATAATTATTTTAACAGTTCCACTTGCTGTTTTTGGTGGATTAGTCTTTATTTTATTTTTAAACAGTTCAATAAATATTTTTTCTCAGATTGCATTAATTATACTAATTGGTATCTCGACTAAAAATAGTATTTTGATAGTAGACTATACAAACCAGATCCGAACAACCGGTGTTAAATTGCAAGAAGCTATCTTAAAAGCATGTCAGCTTAGAATAAGACCAATTATAATGACTTCATTAAGCACAATGATTGCTATGTTGCCACTGGTAATTGGAAACATTGGGCCAGGTGCAGGAGAGGGATCTAGATTAGCTGTTGGAGGAACTATTCTTGGAGGAATGATTATTTCAACGTTCTTCACATTATACGTGACGCCTACAATGTACTTAGCGCTTGCAAAAAATACAAAGCGTATTGATGCAGTAGATATAGAACTTAAAAAACAATTAAATTAAAAAACAAAATATTTATTTGTAGATAAAGAATTCTTACAATCCGATAATTGCTTCTTATAGATACTTGCTTGTTTTTCTACTTTCTTTGCTAGATTAATGACCTTCTTATTATTTTTATAATTTTTATAATTTCCCCAACCTTCATGATAAGCAATATACTGTTTGAAAGCATCTGTTTTTGAAACTTTTAAAATTTTTTCAGTTTTTGTCGTGTACCAACCGATGAAATCAACACTATCTTTAAATCTTGTTCTGGTTGCAAACTTATTCCCTGTTTCAGTTTTATATTGTTTCCATGTTCCTTTAACCGCCTGGGAATAGCCAAATGAACTAGAAGGTCTTTTATAAGGGACTATTTTGAAAAGTTTTTGTCGGGGGGGTTTCGCAAGCCAATCAAAACCTGACTCCATTTTTATAATTGCAAGCTGAAGATAAATAGGTGTCCCCCATTTCTTTTCTGACTTTTTTGCATGTTTGTACCATAGATATCTTTCGTCAAATATTGAACAACTATTAGAAGTATTAACAGGTATTGAAGAGCAGGTATTAATGAAAAAAAAGAAAAATATTAAAAAATTAATTTTTATGATTTTCATATTTTTTTAATAAATTAAAAACTATTATTACAATAATTACACCAGCTAAGTTTCCAAATAAATCTGAATATTCAAAACTTCTCTCAGGAATAAAATTATGAAATATCTCAAGAAAGATTGAAACTACAATTAAATATCCACTTAAATACCTTATTTTTTTTGAATTTTTATAAGTTAAAAAGCCAATTAAAGATAAAATTGCAAAAGCATACAAATGATTAGATGAAATTATATAATCACGAGTTATTTGTGGTTGCAGCTTACAATCATCATATAAAAAACATCCAATTAAACTACCTGGAAATAAGTATAATAAAATTAAGATGAAATTTGATAAATAAAAAAAGATTTTATATTTTGTAAAAAAACTAATCATGAATAGTATAGTTTTATTTATCAAACTATTCTAAAATATAAACAAATGAGTTATTTAATACTTGTAAGACATGGTCAAAGTATATGGAATCTTGAAAATAGGTTCACAGGTTGGGTAGATGTTGATTTAAATGATAATGGAAGAACTCAAGCGAAAAAAGCTGGTGAGCTTATTAAAGAGCAAAAAATAAATATTGACCTCTATTACTCATCATTTCAGTTAAGAGCTAAAAAAACTCTAAAAATTATACAAGAACAATTAGATGACTATAAAAAAGTCAAATCTGCTTGGCAACTCAACGAAAGACACTATGGGTCTCTTACTGGTTTAAACAAAGATGAAATGAAAAAAAAACTTGGAGAAGAAAAAGTCCACCAATTCAGACGATCTTGGGATCTAAAACCTGATCCACTAGATAAGAGTAACAGTTATCATCCTTTAAATATCAATATATATAAAAGTATACCTGTCGATAAAATTCCAGATACTGAGTCTCTGAAAAATACATATGAAAGAGTGATCAAATATTATAATGAAGATATCGAAAATAATTTAAAAAATAAAAATATTTTAATTTCTGCCCATGGAAATTCAATAAGAGCGTTATGTAAATATCTTTTTAATTTAGATAACAATCAAATTTCGAAATTAGAAATACCTACTGGTAACCCTTTGCTGATAAAGTTTGATAATGAAAATAAGATATTAAATTGTGAGTATCTTGACTCTGAAAGAGCTAAAGATCTTTTAGTTTATTAAAAATATTTAAGTCTGTTAAATGGTAAAATTTTTGCTTGCTCTCAAACCCATATAATTTTTTTTCATTTATTAATTTGCTCCAAATATTTAAAATAGAAAATCTACTTAAAGTTTGATTGGTTAAAATTTTTTTGTTTAAAATTTGGCAACCAATATAAATAAAATCTGCGTCATCTTTTTTAGAGATTAAATTACTTGAAAGATTAAAATCCCCTGTTAACCTTTGATCAAAACTTAGGTTTTTATTTACTAATAGTAGAATATTTTCTAATTTTTTTGAATAATAAATTTCCTCCATTTTTATAATTTCATCTCGATATTCATTTGACCAAATTGTATCAGGATTAAAGACCAAAAAATCATCTTCGCTCGAATGACTGATCATATTAAGTATACCACCTCCGGTATCTAGAATACTTTCACCATCCTCAACAATATGAATATCTAGGTTAAAATTTTTATTTTTAATAAAATTTGAAAAATGTTCTTTTAAATAGAAAGTATTGATAAAAATTTTGTTAATGCCCATCTGCTTAATCAAGTTTATACTTTTCTCAAGCATAGTGACTTCGTTTATTTCAAGCAAAGGCTTAGGTGTTGTTAAAGTAATTGGATTTAAACGTTTTCCAAAACCAGCACATAAAATTAAAGCAGTATTTATTTTCACAATTTTATTTAACAAATTTAGGGAAATTGTTTTTTAGTATTAGTTTTAAATTGACAAATTCTCTATTTTTTTTCATCCTATAGTTAATCATGTCCCAAGCATAAGGTATCATTTTTATGTATTTTTTTTTATTGTCCCTTACCGCTAAGCGCATAAAAATTCCTATGATCTTTAAATTTCTTAGAACAGATAAAATTTCAAAGTCATTTATAAATTTTTTAATTTCAGTTTTTTTTAATTTCTTAAAATAATTATTTAAAATTTTATTCTTAAGTTTATTAGAAGTTTGAAATCTAACATCATCAACGAGTGAAGCTAAATCATAAGCTTTATTACCAATTAACGCATCTTGGCTATCAATTACTGCAATACTGTTTTGTACGTAAATTAAATTTGATACGTGAAAATCTCTGTGAACAAAAGTATCATTTTTTAAATTCAATTTTGATAGCAACTTTTGCACCTCATTTTCATATTTTTTTTTAAAATATTTGATCCTTAACTTGTTTATTTTTCTTGGTGCGTACCATTCAGAGAATAATTTTGCTTCATTTGATAATATTTTATTATCATACTCCAAAACTTTATATTTCTGACTTTTAAAATTTATAATATGTCTATCTTTAATTAATTGTAATGTGTCTAAAGTTTTTAAAATTTTCCTAAAAATTAGCTCTTTATTAGTTTTATTGTGTTTCAAGACTTTGAATAAAGTATCATTTCCAAAATCCTCTACTTCTATATAATTATTTTTATAATTTTGATTTAATAGCTTTGGAGCCAAAATTTTATTTTTATTTAATATTTTATTTATAGCATCATAGATCAAAAGATTTTTAACTTTCTCTTTTTGAGCATAAACCACAATTGACAGATTATTCTTATTTCTATAGAATTTACGAAAGGATGCGTCACCCTTAATTTCCTTTAATTCTTTAAAATTTAGCATTTTACTGAAATGAACTTAAACCTTTTATTTCAACTGTTCTATTTTTTAGTTCATTTTCGTAATTAAATAATAAATTTATAGGTTTTGCATTATTATTTTTTAGTAATTGAGGCCACTCAACTATAGTAATAATTTTTTCATTTTTTTCAAAAATATTTAGATCTTTAATTTCTGAACTATTTTTGATCCTAAACAAATCATAATGTTTAATCGTAAAATTATTAGTTTCGTACTCATTCAGTAAATTAAATGTAGGGCTAGTAACTTCTGTAAGTTTTAGTTGCTCATCAGTCTGAAATTTATTAATAAAATATTTTACAAAAGTTGTCTTGCCTACTCCCATCTCGCCGTACAAAAAGATATATTCACCTCCTTTAAAATATAAGGTTAATTTTTCTGCTAATTCTCTTGTGGACTTCTCTGAAGTAATATCAATTTTGCTATTTTTAATAGCGGTAGGCATCTGGTTTAAAAGGACCTTCTGTCCCTACACTTATATAATCCGCTTGATCTTTAGACAATTTAGTTAATTTAGCGCCAACTTTTTTAAGATGTAAAGTAGCAACTTTTTCATCTAAATGTTTAGGCAACACATAAACTTTATTTTCATAATTTTTGTGATTATGCCAAAGTTCTATTTGAGCAATTACCTGATTAGTAAAAGATGCACTCATAACAAAACTAGGATGACCTGTTGCACAACCTAAATTAACCAATCTTCCCTCAGCTAATAAAATAATTCTCTTACCACTAGTTAATTCAATTTCGTGAACTTGGGGTTTTACTTCAGTCCACTTATAATTTTTCAAAGCCTCAACCTGTATTTCATTGTCAAAGTGACCAATGTTGCATAATATTGCTCTGTCTTTCATGTCTCTCATGTGGTCTGCAGTTACGATATCCTTATTTCCTGTTGCGGTTACAACTATATCTGCTCTACTTATAGCTTCTTCCATTAATACAACCTCGTAACCCTCCATTGCAGCTTGAAGAGCACAAATTGGATCTGCTTCTGTAACTAATACTCTTGCTCCACTTTGTCTCAAAGATGCAGCACTTCCTTTTCCAACATCTCCAAAGCCTGCTACAATTGCAATTTTACCTGACATCATAACATCAGTTGCTCGTCTTATGCCATCTACTAAACTTTCTCTACAACCATATAGGTTGTCAAATTTTGATTTGGTTACAGAGTCGTTGACATTAATTGCTGGCACTAAAAGAGATTTATCTTTTTCCATTTTGTTAAGAGCTTTAATTCCAGTAGTTGTTTCCTCTGAAACGCCTTTAACATCCTTCATTAATTCTTTGTATTCATTATGCATTATAGCAGTTAAGTCGCCACCATCATCTAATAACATATTTGGTTTCCAATCAGATTTTCCAATGATAGTTTGCTTGATGCACCACAAGTATTCTTCTTCCGTTTCACCCTTCCATGCATAAACAGGAATACCTGCTTTAGCAATAGCAGCAGCGGCATGATCTTGAGTTGAAAAAATATTACAAGATGACCATCTCACTTCTGCTCCTAATTCAACAAGTGTTTCAATTAGTACAGCTGTCTGGATTGTCATGTGCAGACAACCAATAATTCTAGCACCTTTAAGTGGTTTTTCATTAGAATATTCTTCTCTTAAAGCCATCAAACCTGGCATTTCACTCTCTGCAATTGATATTTCTTTTCTGCCAAAATCAGCTTGTGAAATATCTTTTACTTTATAATCTTCCATGGCAAGGTTTATAGCGTTAAGTTATATTTTATCAACATTAGATTAAATACTAGGAAATCTTATTTCAATCATTGCACCAAGTGTATCAACACGATTAGATGCTACAATTTCTCCATCGTGTAAATCTACTAGATTTTTAACGATATTTAATCCTAGTCCTGAATGTTCACCAAATTTATCAGGTCGGTTGCTGTAAAATCTATTAAATATTTTTGAAGTATCTTTTTCCTTAAATCCCTCTCCTTCATCAAGTATTTTTACAGAAACTTTATTTTCCAAAGTATTAGAAACATTAATAAAAATACTAGAACCTTTTTTGCTAAAAGATATAGAATTATCTAATAAATTAGCAATTATTTGTTCTATTCTATTTTCTATACCATTGATAAAATATTCTTCTTTTCCATCATTTTCATATTTTACATCAATATCTTTTTTAACTTTATGAATGTTGTTGTAATCGTCTACAACAGACCGAATAATTGGTTGAATATTTATCTTATGCATTTTCTCTTTACTCAAAGCAACTTCATCTTTTAACATTTGTGAATAATCTGTAATTAATCTTTCAATTCGTTGAACATCATGACTGAGAATGTCTATTAATTTCAATCTTTGATTTTTATCATTTGTGTCTTGTAAAATTTCTGATGCACCTTTTAAAGATGCTAAAGGATTTCTAATTTCATGAACAAGATCAGTAGAAAAATTTTCTGCATGTGTTACTCTTTTTTGCAACTCATTTGTCATGTCTTCGAGAGAAGTTGAAAGAAGACCTAATTCATCGTTTCTATTTTTTAAATTTTCAATGTTTGACTTAGTCTGATTTTTTTCCTTAATCAATTTAGTATAATGAACTAAATTTTGAATTGGTTTAATAAAATATCTACTTAATACAAATGAAAAAATTAAAATTACGAAACCAACAGATATAGCAGTTCTAATTACAAAAGCTTTTCTCTCATCTGTTGCAGTTTTAATATCATTAGCAATCTCAGTTATTGCTAAATAACCTACATTTGATCCTTCTCTTTCAACATCTTTTATAGTTGTTAATTTAAATTGATTGTAATTTTCTTGAATGAAAGTGTAAGGATTTCCAGATTTTGCAGATTTTGAGTAATCAGTCAAAATATCTTTCAAAGAGACCGGCTTTTCTTGATCTATATTAATATTTTTTTCTTCAATATTTTGATCATTTTTATCTTCACTTAAACTTTCAAATTCAATCTCATCTATTCTTGTT
>CACLDI010000011.1 GCA_902605605.1 uncultured Pelagibacteraceae bacterium | reverse complement strand
TCTTGCAACTAAAGTTGCAGGACCTGCTAGGGACTATTTAAGAAATGGAGAAAATAGTTTTGTAGGTCCTAACTTAGAGAGCGCTTTAAATAATAGTCTTAAAAGATTAAAAACTGATTATGTTGATTTATATCAACTTCATTGGCCAGAAAGAAAAGTAAATAACTTTGGAAGATTAGGTTATGTTCATCAAGAAAATGATTGGAGCCAATTTGAAAATGTGTTGGAAGAATTAAACAAATACATAGATCAGGGTAAAATTAGACACATTGGTTTATCGAATGAAACACCTTGGGGAACAATGAGCTTTCTTAAACTCTCAAAGGACAAAAATTTGCCCCGAATGATGTCAATCCAGAACCCATATAGTTTGTTAAATAGATCTTACGAGGTTGGATTAGCAGAAGTATCAATAAGAGAGGAAATCGGATGCTTATCATATTCTCCACTTGCAAGTGGTTATTTGAGTGGAAAATATAGAAATAAAAAATTTCCAAAAGGATCAAGAATGGAAAGAGATTTTGATTTTTGGACAAGATATAGAAAGCCAAATACTGAGGAAGCGGTAGAGCTTTATTACAATATAAGCAAGAAACATAATCTTGATATGAGTCAAATGTCTATCAAATTTTGTGAAATTCAGGACTTTATGACTAGTGTAATTATTGGTGCAACAACAATGGAGCAGTTGAAAACAAATATAGAAAGTGTAAACGTTAATCTATCAGATGATGTCATTAAAGAAATTAACCATGTTCAAAAAATTTACCCAAATCCATGTCCATAACTAAAAAAATTACAGTGTTTTTTATTGTTTTATTTTTAACTAGCTTTAACCAGCTTCAAGCTCAAGAAGTAAAAAAAATTGGTAAATATAAAGACTGGGAGGCAATGGTAGTTTCTGAAGCAAGTGGAAAAGTTTGTTTTGCACAATCCTCACCTATCTTGCAAGCTCCAAAAACAAACAAGAGAGATGCAAAATTATTTGTAGCTTTTAGACCAAACGAAAGCATTACCAATGAAGTGAGTGTCACCCCAGGCTATGAATTTAACAAAAGCAACTCTGTTACTGCAGCTTCAGGAAAAAATAAGTTTAAATTTGATATTAAAGAGCAAGGCTTTGCTTGGATTGCTGACAATAAAATTGAACTAAAAATGATTAAGCAAATGAGAAAAGGTTCTAGAATAATGATTACAGGATACAATCAAAAGGGTTCTCAGACAATTGATCACTATTCATTGCTAGGATTTACTAAAGCTTATAACGCATCTCGAAAAGCTTGCAGTTAGTTTAATGAAATCAAAAAAAAGAATTGTTCTAGCATACTCTGGAGGGCTTGATACCTCTATAATTTTAAAATGGCTTCAAGAAAATTATGACGCAGAAGTAATTTGTTACACCGCAGATGTAGGGCAAGAGATTGATAGAAAAAAAATTATCTCTAATGCAAAAAAATTTGGTGTTACTAAAATAATTATTAAAGATTTAAAAGATATCTTTGTAAAAGATTATGTTTATCCAATGATCAGAGGTCATGCTATTTATGAAGGTGTCTACTTGTTGGGTACATCCATAGCAAGACCGCTCATAGCTAAAGATCAGATTAGAGTTGCTAAAAAATTTAAGGCATTTGCAGTTTCCCACGGTGCGACTGGTAAAGGAAACGATCAAGTAAGATTTGAATTAGGCTATCATTACTTTGGCCCCAAAATAAAAATCATCGCTCCTTGGAGAATTTGGAAATTAAAATCAAGAACTGATCTAATTAATTATGCAAAAAAACACAACATTGCTATTCCAAAGGATAAAAAAGGCGCATCTCCTTTTTCAGTAGACGATAATTTATTTCACACTTCTACTGAAGGTAAGCTTTTAGAAAATCCCAAAAATTTTGCGCCAGAATTTATTTTTCAAAGATCAGTTTCGCCAGAAAAGGCACCAAATAAAGTATCTTTTGTTACTATCAATTTCAAAAATGGAGATCCATTTGGCATCAATGGAAAAAAACTTTCTCCAGCAAAATTATTAGAAAAATTAAATCAACTTGCAGGTAAAAATGGAATTGGAAGAGTTGATTTAGTTGAGAATAGATTTATTGGAATAAAGTCTAGAGGTGTATACGAAACTCCTGGAGGTACTTTGTTAATGCATGCTCATCGTTCAATGGAGTCTGTAACTCTTGATAAAGATACAATGCATAAAAAAGATCAAATTATGCCAAGATATGCAGAGCTTATTTACAATGGCTACTGGTATTCAAAAGAAAGATTTAAACTTCAAAAAATTGTGGATCTAAATAAAAATAAAGTTAATGGTTCAGTTAAACTCAAACTTTACAAAGGAAATGTTACAATAATTTCTAGACAAACTAAGAGTGCAGCCTACTCTATGAAAAAAGTTTCTTTTGAAGAAAATAAAACCTTTGATAAAACAAATGTTGAAAGATTTATTAATTTTCATAAGAAAAAACTACGTTCTTAATAAATCTTAGGTCAATTTATCGTTTGTCAAATTTGTTTAAAACTATATCTTAGATTTATGGAATCATTAAAAAATTGGATGATAGAAGCTGCAAATATTTTATTTGATGATAGTAAAAATGATCTGAGGGCCCTTCCTAAAACAGTGAGGTTACAAATTCTTTTAGTGTTAAGTTTTATTTGGACAACAGTTTTTAGTTTATATGTTTTTTCATATACAACTTTTGCATTTGGTTGGGCAGGTCTATTCATAGCTCATATTGGTTTGATTTTTGCAGTGTATATGACATTTAAACATTTTCACAGAGCCGAAGAGAGTTCTGCTAGCGTTTTTAAGACAAAAAATTTTGATCCCTTTAAGATAATGGTAATTGTTTTTGTTATAGTTTTTATATTTGTCTTTTCAAAAGGAATTGAAGTTCTAACTAGTCCAAACCCATATTCTTACTCAATTCCATATGATGGTTCTTCAAAATCAGTATTTGAAAAATGGCTACCATTTAGTAAAGATAAGTAATGGATAAGATAGCAAAAAATTTACAACTAGGGTTGATGTGTATTATTTTGATCAGCACTATTATTGCTGTTGGTATTGAAATTTCAAATATGTTTTTAAATCAATCGGTTACTTTAGCTGATTTGCTTTTAATGTTTCTATATTTAGAAGTGCTCGCAATGGTAAGAGTTTTTTGGAATCAGCAATCTATAAGCATCACCTTACCACTTCTTATTGCAATAACAGCTCTTGCTCGATTTATTATTCTTCAGGGAAAAGAAATGGATCCTACAGCTCTTGTTTATGAGGCAGTTGCTATATTGTTAATAGCTGGAGCAATTGTTGTTCTAAGATTAAGACATAGTGACAAACTAGGTCTAAAGAAAAAAAAATCTAGGTAGTTAAAATATGTTATTTGAGGCTTCGAGGGCGAAAGCCATTGAAAAACTAAATTATTTTGTTGAAAATAATCTCACAAATTACTCTAAATTAAGAAATTTTGATCTTGGTCCAGACGGTAAATCTAATGTCTCGTGCTTATCACCTTACATTACACACGGGATAATAAGCGAAAAAGAAATAATAAAAAAATCTCTTGATAAATTTTCTTTTGCAAAAAATGAAAAGTTTATCCAAGAAGTTCTTTGGCGTACTTACTGGAAAGGTTGGCTAGAATTAAGACCAAATGTTTGGAGTGATTATTTAATAGATATGGAGAAAATAAGAGAAGATTTTAAAGATAACAAAGAATATTTAAATGCAATCGAAGGAAAAACAAATATTGAATGCTTTAATTATTGGGTAAATGAACTTAAAGAAAACAACTATCTTCACAACCATACCAGAATGTGGTTTGCAAGTATTTGGATTTTCACTCTAGAATTACCATGGCAACTTGGTGCTGAATTTTTCATACAACATCTGTATGATGGAGATGCTGCATCTAACACCCTTGGTTGGAGATGGGTAGCTGGAATTCAAACACAGGGTAAGCATTACTTGGCAAGTGAATGGAATATAAAAAAATTTACCAATAACAGGTTTCAAAACATCAAATTAAATGAGAACGCTCCTCCAAAAATTTCAGAAAAATCTTACTCTATAATTAAACAAGATTTCAGTAACCCACAGGATATTGAGGGGAAAAATCTGTTAATTTTTGAGAACAATCTCTCATTTGAAATCACTGACTTTAAAGAAAATAACTTTAAAAAAATTTATATAATTTCTATTAAAAATGAAGATAGATCTATGAAGCTCAGTGAAAAGTCAGTGAAATTTAAGTCTCTTTTAATAAATGACCAAAAACAAAGATTAAAAGATAATTCTATTGAATGTGAGGTTATTGATATTAGTGAAATTAAAAATGTTGAAAATTGCTGTGGACTATATCCGGCTGTTGGTGAAAACTTAGATTATTTAAATTCAAATAATATTAAATTAGATTTTTTATACAGAGATCTTGATCGATTTTCTTGGCAATACTGCAACAAAGGTTTTTTTAATTTTAAAAATTATATTCCAAAAATAATATCAAGCTTTAGTTAAAACCAACGTACCATCCCAATAATACCAGCTGTTGCATAAAAAAATTGTAGAAATAAAATTCCCTTATGACCACCCCTATAAGCCCATATTCCGATTAAAATTGCTGAAAAAAGTAATAAACAAAAACCGAAAAATTCAATTCCTATATTTAAAGATACAAACAAAGAATATAATATTGCAGTTATAACTCCAGCCCATTCAAATATTTTATTGTTCATAAAAGTTTTTTAAAATTATCATAAAGGATTGTAGAATAGTTATTCATATCTTTCATGTTATCCTTTGCAGATTGATCAAATTTTTCTAACGCACCATTGCCAAGCTGATCCTCCAAAGCTTTTTTATATTCTGGGACACATCCCCATTCATTGACTGTGGTATTTTTTATTTCTATATGAAATTGAATTCCATAGGCGTGGTTTTGGTATTTAAAAATTTGAAATTTTGTAACTGGTGACGAAGCTAACAAAGTTACATCCTTATGATTTTGAATGCCCTGCACCTCATATGAGTGCCATTGAAGACTTTTGATCTGGTTTGGAAATTTTGAGAATAAATTGTCATCTTCCTTTTCTTTTGTAAAGTTGATATCCATCATGCCAATCTCAGCAGGATTTGACTTAACTACTTGCCCGCCTATTACTTCTCCCAGTAACTGACAACCTAAACAAAATCCTAAATAAGGTTTTTTTAAATCTACAACAAACTCTTTAATTTTTTTCTTTTCTTCTACTAACCATGGATACTGCTTTTCCATAAAGGTATCCATTGGACCTCCCATGCAAAACATTCCATCAAATTTATATAAATCATCAGGTATTTTTTCACCTTCATCTAACTCAACAGTGGTTAGATTAAATCCATCTGCTAACATTAAATCTTTGATATATCCGGGGTCTTCTATCTTAATGTGTTGTAATACGATAATATTCACTAAATTTAGCTTAGCTTAGAACACTTCTTTGAACAATATTTTACTCTATCCCAATTTAACTTCCATTTTTTTCGCCAGGTAAAAGGTCTTTTGCAAACTGGGCAAGTTTTAGATGGCAAATTTTCTTTTCTCATCAAATTGTATTTTGCTTAATAAATCTATCAGCCTCTGAAAGAATTAGTTTTTTTCTATCTGTTTTCATTTTATCAAATATCCTTACCATCATTGATAGACGAGGATTCTTTAAAAAAAATTTTCTATTTCTATCTATAAATCTCCAATAAAGTCCATCCATTGTATTGCACCACTCACCTTTTTTAAAATCCATCATTTTCATAAAATAAGCAGATCCACATATATAAGGTTTGGTTGCAAAAATTCCTCCATCACTGAACAATCCCATCCCATAAACGTTTGGAACCATTACCCAATCAGATGAGTCTACAAACATTTCCATAAACCATTTGTAAACAATTGTAGGTTTGATCTCACACAAGTTCATAATATTAGATAAGATCATCAATCTTTCTATGTGATGTGACCAACCATGATTAACAGCATTTTTAATCGCATAATCTAATGGTGGAAGACCTGTATTTCCTTCGTACCAAGAATTTTTCATTTTTCTATTTTGTTTAAAAAAATTTCCAGTTTCCATTTCTTTTGAATAACCTTGATAAACTCCTCGCATAAATTCTCTCCAACCAATCACCTGACGAATGTATCCTTCAAGAGAATTCATTCTAATTTTATTTTTTTTGTGAAAGTCTAGAACTTTTTGAATGATAAATTCAGGTGTTATTAGCCCAAGGTTAATATATGGACTTAAAGCGCTATGAAAAAGAATATTATCTTTTTGATCTACGGCATCTTCGTAATCACCAAATAGGTTTGACTTCTCTTTTATAAAAAAATTCAAAAGTTTATTGACATCATCATATTCTGTTGCAAACCAAAAATGATCTGTACTACCTGGATGGTCTTTGAATAATTTTTCAATAATAGGTTTTAATTTTTTTGTATGATTTGTTTCTTTAATTTTAGGAAATTTAGGTATTGAAATATCTTTAGGTAATTTATTTCTATTGTCTTCGTCAAAACTCCACTTACCACCAATAGGATTACCGTCCGAACCCATTAATATTCCAGATTTTTTTCTTACCTCTTTGTAGAAAGTTGCCATAAATGGTTTTTTTGAATTTCCTAAATATTTTTTAAATTCTTCACGAGAATTTAAAAACATTGGTGTTTGTATGATATTCCAATCAATCTTTTCCTTTTTAAAAAACATGGAAATCTTTTGTTCGAAGGGTTTATCTTCTATCTCAAAGCTAGAAATCTCTTTGATTTTTTTTTGGATAATAATTTTTTTTAATTTTTTTAAATAATCTTCACTAAATTCTTTATCTTCAATTTTTGAATATTCTAATTTAAATTTATTTTTCTTAAGACTATCTGCGTAGGACCGCATTGATGATAGGAACAATAGAATTTTTTGTTTATGGTGCTTTTCATAAGTGCATAAACCTTTGTCTTCTGCCATAAAGAACGTATGGTCTTTTTTGAAGCGGTCAATGTATTTTGTTGGAAATAATTGATTACCGAGTATAAAAAATAACTTCATGATTAAATATAACTAATAAAAATTTTTATGTCAGAAAAATATCTCATTTTCGGTGCGACAGGATCTATTGGTTCTAACCTGTCAGAACAATTAAAAAATTCTGGTAATGACATTCATTTAGTCGCAAGAAACGAAAGTGAAGTAAGCGCTATTGCAGGCAAGCTGGGATGCTCATTTACTGTTGCTGATGTTATAGAAGATGGCTTTATAGAAAAAGTTAAAGCTGATGTACCAGAAATAAAAGGGATTGCTTACTGCGTTGGTTCAATTGATTTAAAACCTTTACGAATGGTAAAGGAAGAAGATTTCACTAAATGTATGAAATTAAATTTATATTCAGCAGTTGAAGCGATCAAAGGATATCAAGAAAGCCTAAAAAAAAACAAAGGTTCAATTGTTTTATTTTCAACTGTTGCTGCACAAAGAGGTTTTACTAACCATGCTATCATTGCATCTACAAAAGCAGCTGTTGAAGGTTTAACAGTTTCTCTTGCTGCAGAATTTGCTCCACACATTAGAGTAAATTGTGTTGCTCCAAGTCTAACAAAATCGAAAATTGCAGAACCAATGTTAAAAAATACTGCTATAGCGGAAGGTATCGCAAAGGCTCATCCTTTAAAAAGGTTGGGTGAAGGTAAAGACTCAGCTTCATTAGCTAAATTTTTAATAACTGAAGATAGTTCTTGGGTTACAGGTCAGATAATTGCTGTTGATGGCGGTAGATCTAAACTTTCATAAAGTGATTAGATTTTTATTATCTATATTTTTTTTTACTTTTTTATGTTCAAATAGTTTTTCAGCAAATTTTAACTTTGAAAAAATTGCTAATCTTAAAGACCCATGGGGCTCATCTTTTATTAGTGAAGATGAAATTATAGTTACCGAAAAAAGTGGGAAAATAAAAATTATAAATGTTGAAACTAAAGAACTATTAGAAGTTCAACATAATTTAAATTTTTTAGAGTATGGTCAGGGGGGATTACTTGATATTATTTATCAAAACAATACTGTTTGGATTTCTTATACTGAGAATAGAGTTAATTGGAAAACCAGCACCTCAATTGCAAAAGCAAAATTAAATAAACAAGAATTAAATTTTGAAAATATCTTTCAAGCGAATCCACCAATAGACTCGGGATATCATTTTGGATCAAGACTTGCTATTAAAGATAATTATTTATTTGCATCTGCTGGTGAAAGAGGACAAGGTATGATTGCTCAAGATCCAACTCAACATCCAGGTAGTATTATAAGAATACACTTAGATGGAAGCATACCAAAAGACAATCCTAAGTTTGATGGAAAATCAGATTGGCTACCAGAAATATATCAAATAGGCATTAGAAATCCTCAAGGTTTAACATTATCTCCATATGATGGAAAAATTTACATGAGTAATCACGGTGCTAAAGGAGGCGACTGGTTTGGTGAAGCAAAAAAAGGTGAAAACTATGGATGGAAAATTTTAGGCTGGGGTGGAACAAATTATTCTGGAAGCAAAATTGGACCAAAATGGAAGCCTGGCTTCACAAAAGCTATTAAATATTGGGTTCCTTCAATTGCAACCAGCGCCATCACAATTTACAAAGGTTCAGAATTTAAAGAATGGAATGGTCTCGCTTTAGTAACTTCTTTAAAAGATAAATCATTAAGAGCAATTGATTTTTCTGATCTATCTAATGTTAAAGAGAACGTAGTTTTTAAAGACAAGATTGGAAGACTAAGAGACATTCAAGTACATCCTAAAAATGGTAAAATTTATTTTTTAGCAGGTGATAACCTATGGTTAATGGAGAATAATTAAAGAATTGTTATTCTGTGCATGATTCTATTACCTTTAAAAGGTGTTGCTTGATGTAACATGGATCTGTTATCCCAAATCGCTAATTGATTTTTTTCCCATTCCAATGAGTGTTGAAATTTTTTTTTAATTTGGTGTTTGAATAATTTTTTTTTTAAGTCAATTGCATTTTTTATTTTTGGCTGAAATCCAACTAGATGACCTGGACTAGAGTAAATTGCATAGTTAGTGCTGATTTTTCTTATAATTTTATGAGTGGATTTTAATTCTTTTATTTTCTTCCCTTTCTCTTTTACTCTCTCTTTTGTCGTAATTGAAATAGGTCCCTCTGAGGAATAGACACCTTTTAAACTTGATAACTTTCGTTTCATAGATCGAGTTAAATCTTTAAAAGCATAATATTGTGAGCTAAACTCGGTATTTGCTTTTCCTTTTTTAGGCACTAATTTTGACAACAACATAGTAAATCTTGGTGGTTTTATTGTATAAATAGAGTCTGTATGAAACTGTTCCCCAAAACTTGGTCCTTTATCACTTGCCTTTCTTTGGACAACGGTTATCTGAGGATATTTTTTATTTAATCCTTTTAATCTTGGATAGTCTGCGAGTTTTCCAAAATTTTTAGCAAACTTTATATAAAGTTTAGAAGAAAGATTTTGTCTTCTAAAGAAAATCATCCCATATTTATTTAAAGCATTGGTAATACTTTTTAAATTTTCTTTCGAAAGTTTTTGAAGGTTAGTATCAATCTCAGCCCCAATATTATTTTTATTGGGAATAATTTTTAACATTTTAAGTGTTTAGTAATTTATTTTTTGCTTTCTCAAACTCCTCTTGAGTGAGTACTCCACTTTCACGCAAACTATTTAATTTTGCTAACTCATCACCCAGTGAACTGTTGTCGGTTGATATGGTTGTTTTGGTATCTTCTTCTAATTCATCTTTTTCAGCTCTATTAGCTTCTTTAGCATTAAATCCATTCATAATTGCCATTCCACCTAAATATAAAACATAACCCATAATAGGGATTACTAATCCAAAAAAAATTATTTTTTCCATAAACTAATCTTCATCTTCCTCTCTCCATTTTTTTTCGTACAATAAGTAAGCTGCATATATTACTGAAAAAGTACCTACTATCATTCCATAATCAAAACCTGTTTGCTGATTGTAAAGGTACCACCCTAATTGAGTAGCTCCAATTGTTGGAAAAGTTAGTAAAAGAAAAATTATGGCAATCCTGTAAGGATACTTTGGTTTTTTCATAACATAGAGTAACAGAATAAATTGCGAGATTTAATTGCTAAATTTGCGATCTTTTGAAACACTCTATAGTATTTTTCAATAAACAAGCGATTGTCATGGGGCCCACACCACCAGGAACTGGTGTTAATGCTTTTGCTTTTTTAGAAACTTCATCAAAATCAACATCTCCAACAATGCCATTATCAGTTTTATTAATACCTACATCAATAACTATAGTATCTTTTTTAACCCAGTCACCTTTGACAAGTTCTGGAATTCCAACTGCAGCAACTATAATATCTGCCTCTAAACATTCTGCTTTTAGGTCTTTAGTTTTTGAGTGGGTTATTGTTACTGTACAATTTTCTTTTAATAGAAGTTGGGTCATTGGCTTTCCGTTTAAATTTGATCTTCCAACTATTACTGCTTTTTTTCCATTTAAATTAGGTTCTACTTTTTTGATTAATAAATAACAACCTAAAGGAGTGCACGGCACTGAACTTTCATATCCAGAAGAAAGATTACCTACATTCATAGGATGAAATCCATCAACATCTTTTGAAGGTAAAATAGTTTCAATAACTTTTTGTTTATCAATATGTTTTGGGAGTGGTAACTGAACTAATATTCCTGAAACTGTCTCATCTTTATTTAATTCTTCAATTTTTTCTAATACTGTTTTTTCCTCAACTGAATCTGGATACTTGATAACTTCAGATTTTAAACCAACCTCATTAGCTGATTTTTCTTTATTACGTACATAAATTTGGCTTGGAGTTAAATCTCCAATAAGGATAACCGTTAAACCAGGCACTTTATTATATTTTGCTTTTAAATCTGTAACTTCGTGCTTAAGCTCTTGTCGTAATTCTGCAGCAGCTTTCTTACCATCAATTAAAATCATTTTATCTTTCTAAAAAATCATTGGCGCGATGTAGAGCTTCATACACATTTCAATAAACCAAATCAATAGTAGAAGAATTACAGGAGATATGTCTAAAGATCCTAAATTAGGTATAAAACGTCTGATTTTGTTTAAAATTGGATCTGTAAGTCTGTAGGTTAATTCTAAAAGAGAATAAACAAATCTGTTTTGAGTATTTAAAACGTTAAAAGCGATTAACCAACTTATAATTACATTTGCTATTACAACATATGAGTAAAGTTTTAGAATTTGTAAGACTAAATAAAAAATTGCTATCATTTTTTTTCAACATAAATCGACTGACTTGGGAAAGCAAAAGAAGCACCATTTTTCTCAACTATCTGTTTAATTTCAATTGCTAATCTCTCTTTAACTTCTAGAGAATTACTCCAACTGCTAGAGTTTGTAAAACACCTCACTAATAAATCAATTGAGCTATCTGAAAATTTTTCTATTCTAACTGCAACTCCTGTTGCTTGGTTAAAGTCTTCACTTTTATTAATATATTCCTCTATTTCGTCTCTTACTTTTTTTAATTGCTCAATAGTAGAGTCATATTGAAGAGTGATAATCCACCTCACTCTCCAATTTGAAGTTTCGCTAACATTTATGACTGCATTTTCCGCAAACTGAAAGTTAGGAATAATTGCTAGAGACTTGTCAAACTTTCTAATTGTTGTGGACCTAAAACCAATTTTTTCAACTATCCCTTCTATAATTCCTTCAACTGCAATCCAATCTCCAATTTTAAATCTTTTTTCAACTAATACTAAAATTCCTGAAATTAGATTTTTAAATAAGTCTTGTGCACCTAGAGCTACTGCAACACCAAACAAACCAAGTCCTGCAATTATTGGACCAATTTTAATTCCCCATAATTCAAGAACAGCAGCTAATCCAAGTATAAATATTAATACTTTTAATGATTTAATTATCCATCCAATAAGTTCTCTTGTTAAAAGTTTATCTAGTCCACTTAATATATAAGATACTGGTTCAATTATTTGATGGATAACCCAAAATATTAAAATTGTTATTAAAGTTCTGTTAATAGTATCTACCACATCTCTACCTTCAGCAGAAAAAGTCATGTAATAACTTGCAATAAAAAAACCTAAAACAATTGGCAAAAATCTTGCAGGTCCTTCTAAAGATCGAACGAAAGTATCGTCTAGCTTATTTGTAGTTCGCTTTGATATAATTTCTAATTTTTTAATAACTAATTTACTGATCAGGCCTCTAAAAACTAGAAACACTAGAAATATACCAATACCAATTAGAATTTGAAAAATATCAACTCCAAGAATTCCCTTATTCCAAACTGATAAAAATATTTCAGAAAAATTATTTATTATATCCATGTCTAAATTTTATATAACAAAAACTCCTCTTCTCCAGGATTAAAAAGAAATATCTTTTTCCATTTAATTTCGTTCAGTATTGATGAGCTTTTTTCACCTATACACATTAAATTCGTATCCATCCATAAGCTTTCTAATTGATAAATTTTGATAAAGTTTAAAAAGCTTGATCCACTATTTTGAGAGTAAACATAGACCATGTCAGGCATATTTTGTTTTAATTCTTTAACAAAGTCTTCATTAAAATTCATATTGTGACTTACTCTATAATTCACAATCCTCTTAATACTATAGCCCTCATTAATTAACTGTTGGTCAAGATCTACCGATATAGTTGCTCCACTTACATAAAGTAACTTACCACTCGATGAATCATGGGTTTGCAAGATTAATTCTTTTAAGTTTGAAACATTTCCTTCTGCTGCAATTGTATTTTGAAAACCAAAACTTCTTGCTTTTTTTTCAGTTGTCTCTCCAACACAAAAACATTTGATTGTCTTATTAATTTCATCATGGTTTAGAAATTTTACAGCATTAGCACTAGTGAAAATAATTCCGTTAAAATCTTGAAAGTTAATTTTATCATGAATTATCTCCTCAACACTTAATAAAGGAAGATGAGAAACTTGATGACCTAAAGATTTAAATTTAACAATCATTTCAGAACAATCTTCTAATGGTCTTGTTAATAAAATATGCATACTATCTTTTATAGGAATTGTTAGATTTTGTTTTTAAAAGTTGACCTAGTTCTCTACCAATTTGACTGAAATCTTTCTTTTTGCCAGTTTTTTTTTCATAAAATCTTTTAGTGCCGTCTAAAGAAAATAGTTCTGCTTCAACAATAATTTTGTCATCTTTTATTATGGAGTGAGCTCCGACTGCAGTTTCGCAATCTCCCTCCAAAACTTTTAAAATATTTCTCTCAACATGTGCTCTCATAAATGTTTCATTGTGATTTATTTTTTTTAAAACTGAGATTATTTCCTCATCACCCTCCCTGCATTGAAGGGCAATTATACCTTGTCCAGCACTTGGAATCACTTGTTCTGCAGAAAAAATTTCCGAAATTTCATCATCAAAATTTAAAAATTTAATTCCTGCATAAGACAAAATTATTGCATCATATATTCCATCTTTTAATTTTTTAATTCGTGTATCAACATTTCCCCTAATAAGTTTACATTCAAGATCTGATCTAATTTTTTTAATTTGATATTCTCTTCTAAAAGATGAAGTTCCAATTATAGAATTTTTTTTTAATTCGCTTAATTTTTTTTTATTCATTGTGATGAGAATTTCTCTTGGATCATTTCTTTCTAAAAATGAGTCTGTTTTAAGACCTTTTGTTTCAAGAGCTGGCATGTCTTTGAGTGCGTGAACTGCAACATCAATATTTTTATCTTGAAGCTCTTTTTCTATATTACTTGAAAATAATCCCTTACCTCCAACATCCGACAATCTTACATCCTGAAACTCATCCCCTTTTGTAGTAATTTTTTTTATAACTACATCCTCGTTACTAAAATCAGTGGTTTTGACTATTTTATCTTTAGCTTTTTCAGCATAAAGCATCGCCAACTTGCTTCCCCTAGATCCAATGATAATTTTTCTATTCATAAATATATTTATTTCTTACTTGTATTGAGATTGTACAATTATTAAAAACTATTTGAATGAGCAAAAAACCCTTAATTCTCGGAATAGAAACGAGCTGTGATGAGACAGCTGCATCAATTATAACTGAAAATGAGCAGGGAAACCCCGTAGTTTTATCAAATATTATTTCAAGCCAAGTTGAAGTTCATAAAGAATTTGGAGGAGTGGTTCCAGAATTAGCAGCACGATCCCATATTGAAAAAATTGATTGGATTGTTCAAAAAGCTATTGATGATAGTGGAAAAAAAATTGATGAAATTGATGCTGTAGCTTCGACTGCAGGACCCGGCTTAATTGTTTGTCTATCAGTTGGTTTAAGTTTTGGAAAAGCTTTTGCAGCTTCAATAAATAAACCTTTTATAGCAGTTAATCATCTAGAAGGTCACGCCTTAAGTCCTAAATTAAATTCAAATTTAAATTATCCCTACCTGCTTTTATTAATATCGGGTGGACACTCACAATTTTTAAATGTTCAAGGTTTAGGTAAGTATAAAAGATTAGGAACAACAATTGATGATGCTTTAGGAGAAGCATTTGATAAAACTGCAAAACTTTTAGGAATAGAGTTTCCAGGTGGTCCACAAATTGAAATTTTAGCAAAAAAAGGTGATCCTGATAAATATGATTTACCAAAACCTATTTTTAATAAAGGTGGTTGTAACTTATCTTTTGCAGGACTTAAGACAGCAGTATTAAAGATAACAAAAAAAATTAAAACTGATCAAGAAAAATTTGATCTTGCCGCATCATTCCAAAAAACAATCGAAGAAATTTTATATAAGAAAACTAAAATTGCTTTTACAGATTTCGAAAAGCAGAATAACCCAAATAAAAAAAGTTTTGTAGTTGCTGGAGGAGTGGCAGCTAACGAAAATATTAGAAATATGCTAATCAGTTTATGTAAAGAACAAAACTACCAAAGCATTTTTCCACCAAAAGAACTTTGTGGAGATAATGCTGCAATGATAGCTGTGGTTGGTTTAGAAAAATTTAAATTAAAACATTTTAGTGAATTAGACCACCCTGCAAAACCTAGATGGCCATTGGATGAAAATGCTGCTTTTTTAAAAGGAGCTGGGGTCCAATTATAATGCAGTATTGGTTAATGAAATCTGAACCAGATGTATGGTCTATTGATCAACAAATAAAGTCAGGTGTAAAAGGGGCAGCATGGGATGGCGTAAGAAATTATCAAGCTGCAAAAAATTTAAAGACTATGAAAAAGGGTGATCTTTGTTTTTTTTATCACTCAAATATTGGTAAAGAAATTGTAGGTATTGTTGAGGTCATCAAAGAACATTACATAGACAAAACTGATAAAAATGGTCGCTTTGTAGCTGTTAACGTTAAGTTTAAAAAGAAATTAGATAGAGCAGTCACTTTAGAAGATATAAAAAAACGCAAGGAATTAGGCGATTTAGCGTTGATTAAACAGAGCAGACTATCTGTAATGCCAATCGATTATAAAAGCTGGAAAATCATAAATAACATGAGTAGAATTTAAAAAAAAAGTTTTCACATGCCTAAAAAAAAGAAAAAAAAGTCTAAAGTAAAAAAAAAACCTTCTAAAAAAGTTAAGAAAAAAACTAAAGTAAAAAAGGTTTCAAAAAAAAGCAAAAAAAAAGCAAAAAGCAAAAAAGAAAATGGCTCTTCTCCTCCTGAGATCATTATAAAAACTAAACCAGAGTGGGTAAAAGCAAGTTTGGCAAATAAAAGTAAGTACCAACAAAAATATTCTCAATCTATCAAAAGTAACGATGATTTTTGGAAAAAAGAAGGAAAAAGAATTACTTGGATAAAACCTTATAAAAAAATCAAAGACGTTAAGTACAGTACTAAAGAAGTAAAAATTAAATGGTATGAAGATGGAACTCTAAATGCTTCAGCTAACTGTATTGATAGACATTTAAAAGATAAAAAAGATAAAACTGCAATTATTTGGGTTGGCGATGATCCAAAAGATAGTCAAAAAATAACCTACAAACAATTACATCAAAAAGTTTCGAAGGCTGCAAATGGTTTAAAAAAACTTGGAATTAAAAAAGGAGATCGAGTTACAATTTATTTGACCATGATCCCAGAACTTGCAATATTAATGCTAGCATGTGTGAGAATTGGAGCAGTGCATTCAATAATATTTGGTGGTTTTTCTGCAGAATCGATTTCTGGTAGAGTAAATGATTGTGAGTCTGAATATATAATCACTGCTGACGAGGGTGTTAGAGGTGGAAAAACAATCCCATTAAAATATACAACCGATGAAGCTCTCACAAGTTGTCCAAATGTTAAAAAATGTATTGTTGTTAAACGAACAGGAAATTATATCAACTGGAATGAAGAAAGAGATGTTTGGTATCATGATTTAATTAAAGATGTTTCAAGTCATTGTGAACCTGAAGAAATGAATGCTGAAGATCCATTATTTATTTTATATACATCAGGCTCTACTGGTAAACCAAAAGGAGTTCTGCATACTACGGGTGGTTATATGGTTTATGCATCAATGACACATCAATATATTTTTAACTATAAGCCAAAAGATATCTATTGGTGTACTGCTGATATTGGTTGGGTAACGGGTCATAGTTATATTATTTACGGACCTCTTGCTAATGGTGCTACAACAATAATGTTTGAGGGAATTCCTAATTATCCTGATACTTCAAGGTGGTGGCAAATAGTTGATAGATATAAAGTTAATATTTTCTATACTGCTCCTACAGCAATTAGAGCTTTAATGCGTGAAGGTGATAAACCAGTTAAAAAAACCTCTAGAAAATCTTTAAAATTACTTGGAACTGTTGGTGAACCGATTAATCCAGAGGCTTGGATGTGGTACTACAAAACAGTTGGAAACTCAAAGTCACCCATTGTAGATACTTGGTGGCAAACTGAAACTGGTGGAATACTGATTGCCCCTCAAACTGGAGCTATTCCATTAAAACCTGGTTCAGCTACAAAACCTTTCTATGGAATTAAGCCTGTTATCGTTGATAAAAATGGCAAAGAAATAAAAGGTGCTGGTGAAGGAAGGCTTTGTATTGCTCAATCATGGCCGGGTCAAATGAGAACTGTTTATGGAGACCATCAAAGATTTATCGACACATATTTTTCTCAATTTAATGGAAAATATTTTACTGGTGATGGCTGTAGAAGAGATAAAGATGGTTATTACTGGATCACTGGACGAGTTGATGATGTAATTATTGTATCTGGACATAATCTAGGTACTGCTGAAATTGAAAGTGCATTTGTAGCTCATCCTAAAGTTGCTGAAGCAGCAGTGGTTGGTTATCCACATGATATTAAAGGAAATGGTTTATATTGTTATGTGACTTTAAATGCAGGAGAAACTGAAACTGGAGATCTTGAAAGAGATTTAAAACTTTGGGTCAGAAAACAGATTGGGCCACTTGCAACTCCAGACTTAATACATTTTACACCAGGTCTTCCAAAAACCAGATCAGGAAAAATAATGAGAAGAATTTTAAGAAAGATAGCTGCAAACGAACATGGACAATTAGGAGACACTACTACATTAGCTGATCCTAGCGTTGTTGATAGTTTAGTTGATAATAGAAAGAATATTTAGAACTGAATTAAGTTTTGAAATTCTTGTTTAATAACGTCCCACTTTAATATCATAGAATTTAAGACAATTTTTCGATCTAGAGTTTTTAACTCTTCAGCAATTGGTGCCCATTTATATAAAGAAAGTGCACTTAGATTAAATGGTAAATCTGTATAATAAATATTCCAGTTAATATTTTGAAATCTGTTGTCAAAATCTATTCTAGCCTGTTCAACAATCTCTAATGGCATTTTATTTGAGATTTCATCATCTAAAATTTTATTAAAAATCTCTTTTGCTTTATAGGTATCTTGAAAATTGAAATTAACTCTCAAATAAGAGAAAGTAAAAAGAGATAAATCTTGAAGTGCTACAGAATAAATATTCCATTTAGCAAGATTAACTGAGCCCATGAATTTATCATTTTCAAAATGAAGAACATATCGGGTTCCCATTCGAGTTTTTAAATAATTATATAAAGTTACTTGCGTAACCCATGCAGATTTAGTTTGAATAAAGGTTTCAAGTTCATCTAAATTTTTAATTTTTTTTTTAGGAATGAATGCTTTAAACATTGCAAACAAATATGTCTTGAAATCCGTTGTAGTTAGATCTTTCCAAGTTAACTTGTATTTTGACATAATTTGACCTGTATGTGGCATTTATACCTCAAAAAAGTCAGTAAATAAGTACCTATTATGGTTAAATTTAGGTCTTTTCAAAAGCCTCATAATGGTTATGGTTTTGCCAGTTATAACTAAATAGAGAGGTAAATATGTCAAATCAAGAAAAACATTGGGAGAAATCCAGAGGTTTGCTGATGATAACGTTAGCAATCTGGTTTGTATTCTCAATTGGCATCTTCCTTTTTGGAGCTGAAATGAACGAGGTCACAGGACCTTTCGGTTATCCGTGGACATATTGGTTTACATGTCAGGGATCTCTTGGAGCATTTGTAATCCTTATTTTCTGGTTTGCGAATAGACAAGAAAAGATCGACGAAGAGTTCGGCTTTAGCGAAAGAGAGGATGAATAATGAAAAGTACTAATTTCATTGATAACTTGCCTAAAGTTTATGGAATCTATACCGGAGGGTTTATAGGTTTTATAATTTTAATGGCAATTGCAGAACAGATGGGTATGACTGCGAAGGCGATTGGTATCGCTTTTGTGGCATTTACTGTATTCATCTATGCATTAATCGGTTGGCTATCACGAACAGCCCAAGCAGATGCATATTACGTAGCTGGAAGACAAGTACCAACAGTATTCAACGGAATGGCCACAGCAGCAGACTGGATGTCTGGTGCTTCATTCGTTGCAATGGCTGGAGGTATTTACTTTAAAGGTTACGGTTATATGGCTCTACTTGTAGGTTGGACTGGTGGTTACGTGTTAGTTGCATCTTTATTAGCACCTTACTTAAGAAAATTTGGCTGTTACACAGTTCCAGATTTTATAGGTACAAGATACGGTGGTAATTTAGCTAGGTTTAGTGCGGTAGTGGTTTTAACCGTTGCTTCATTTACTTATGTAACAGCACAAATTAACGCTACAGGTACTATTGCATCTGTTGCACTTGATATCCCATTCCAATACGCAGTTTATATTGGACTAATAAGTATTTTATTATGTTCAATGTTAGGTGGTATGAGAGGGGTAACTTGGACACAGGTTGCGCAGTATATCGTACTAATTATAGCTTACTTACTTCCAGTATTCTGGATCAGTAACAAAATAGGTGCGGGTTTCTTCCCTCACTTTATGTTGGCTGATGAAGTAGCTAGAATTGGTGAGCTAGAAGCACAGTTTGGTTTTGTTAAAAACTCAGCTGCTGATCTAGCAACGGTACCTAAAGGCTTAGCAGGAATAACTAAAGCTCACTCTGCAGTTAACGCAACACCTTGGGCATTTATTTCATTAGCATTGGCGATGATGATGGGAACAGCATCACTACCTCATGTTATGATGAGATACTTTACTACTCCAAGTGTGAAAGCAGCTAGAAAATCAGTAGGTTGGTCACTATTCTTTATCTTCCTACTTTATTCTTCTGCTCCAATGTTAGCTACGCTATCTAAATTATCTTTGTTGGATCCAAATTTATCTACGGGTATTATTGGTAAATCAATAACAGATGTTCAAGCGATAGATTGGTATCAAAACTGGAATGCAGCAAACCTAATGTTTGTCAGCGACTTTAACGGAAATGGAACTGTTGAATTAAACGAGTTCTTCATGGGTGGTAAAGCCGTTGTATTAGCAACACCAGAGATAGCTGGATTACCTTACGTAATCTCAGGTCTGGTTGCCGCTGGAGGTATGGCAGCTGCCATGTCAACAGCCGATGGTTTGATCCTAGCAATTGCAAACGCTATATCACATGATGTTTACTATAAGATCATTGATCCAAAAGCGGAAACTGCAAAACGACTAGTTGTTGCAAGGGTATTACTTGTAGTAATTGGTTTTGCTGGAGCAACGATTGCGGCAATGGAGATCCAAGGTATCTTAGGTTCGGTTATCTGGGCATTTGACTTTGCGATGTCAGGATTGTTCTTCCCACTTGTACTTGGTGTATGGTGGAAGAGAGCTAACAGACAAGGTGCTATTGCTGGTATGTTAGGAGGTCTAGCTGCTGGTACTTGGTACTTAGTTTGGGTACGAACTGGTGGAAGTGGATTCCTAGGAATTACTCAATTAACATTTGGTATCTTCGGATCAGCTGTTAGTTTGGTTGCAATGGTGGTTGTGAGTTTAATGACTCAAGAGCCAGACAAAGCAACTCAAAAAATGGTTGATGAAGTACGTGTACCAAGTGGTAAAACAATTCTTGGAAAACAGTAAATAAACTTTATAAGGGGCGATTAATTTCGCCCCTTTTCTTTCTTTTTATTTTCAAATATAAATCTTAAATGTCAGCAAACTTTCATCCATTTATATATTTTATTGATTATTTCTTTGGCATAATAATGTGGACATTAATTGGTCGAGTTGCAATGAACATCTTTCAAAGAGAAGACTCTCAATTTTTTTTTATGAGAGTATTTGTTAAATATACAAATCCTCTAATCAGACTATTTAAACCCATTACCCCATCGTTTATTATAGGTCCTCTTGTACCTTTATATGTGGCTTGGTTTTTTTATATGATCAGATTTTATTTAATGCCTTGGATCTTGGGCTATTCTGTTATGGGGATGCTCTCATTTCCTCTCGAAAGTGAAATATCAAGACAAATTTATCAATTTTTTGATTCAATTAAATTTTAAAAATTGATACTAGTAAATCTAGTTATCAATGAAAAATATACAAATTTCACCCTCAATTTTATCTGCTGATTTTAGTCAATTAGGTAGTGAAATTAAAAGATTAGAGGAAGGTGGTGCAGATATGATCCACGTGGATGTCATGGATGGCCATTTTGTTCCAAATTTAACCATCGGTCCACCAGTTATTAAAGCCCTTCGAAAGCACTGCTCTTTAAAGTTTGATGTGCACTTGATGATTTCACCAGTTCATGAATACATCCAAGCATATGCGGACGCTGGAGCAGATATCATTACAATTCACCCAGAAGCTACTCAAAATTTAAGAGAATCTATTAAAACAATTAAAGATTTAAAAAAAAAAGTTGGAGTTTCTCTTAATCCAGAGTCGAAAATTGAATTAATTACAGAATTTTTAGATCAAGTGGATTTGGTTTTAATCATGAGTGTTAATCCAGGTTTTGGAGGTCAAAAATTTATGCCAGAGGTTCTAGATAAAATTAAACAACTTAAAAAAATTCAACAAGACAAAGATTTGAAATTTGATATTGAAATAGATGGTGGAATAAATTTTGAAAATTGCAAAATTGCTATTGATGCTGGAGCAAATATACTTGTTTCAGGCACAACCGTATTCAAAAGTAATGATGGAGATATAAAAAAGAATATTGATTTATTAAAACTAAAATAAGTTAATGATTAATTTAAATTCCTTAGGTTTTTTTGGCCAATTTTATTTTGGTTTAAAAGATAATTTTAAAAAAATTTATCAAAATTCTAATTTTTACGAAAAAAAAATTTCAAAAACTTTTGATAATAATTTTCAATACAAACCAAGCCCTCACCTTCTTTCTTCAATTATAAAATATCAAAATAAAAAATACCGAATTGAAGATTTTGCTGTTGAGTCTATTTGGCAAAATAAAATGAGCACAAGAGACTACGCAAAATTAAATAATTTTTTTTGGTTTTTCAGTCTTGATTTAAAATCCTCAAAAGAAACTACACAGTCAGTCATTAAAAATTGGGTAAAAGAAAATGGCAAATATAAAAAAGATAGTTGGGAATTTGATCTAACTTCTAAAAGAATAATTGCGTGGCTATCCAATCACCAGCTCTCCTATCAAGACAGTGACAAAGAATATCGTTTAATGTTCGATCACATGATACAAAAACAAACTAATCATTTGTTAAGTGAAATTGGATCCTCAGATACATTTGAAAATAAATTAATTGGTTGTTCTGCAATTATTTTAACTGGATTAGCTTATAAAAGTGAAAACAACTATCTTGAAAGCGGATTGAGCATTTTAAAAAATATAATTAAATCCTCAATTGATAACCAAGGCTTTACAAAATCTAGAAACATTAAGCAATTAATCTTTTATCTAAAGTATTTTATCATCATAAGAGAGTGGTTCAAAGAATCTCAAAATGTGATTCCTGAATATATAGATGAAACAATATTTTATTTAGGATCAAGTTATGCATTTATCTGGAAAAATATTGGGACCGATATCTTCTTTAATGGTAATCATCATTTAGAAAATATTGATTTCGATCAATACTTAAAAAGGTTTGGTTATACTTTTAAAAACGAAGTGAATGAACTAGGCGGATACGCCATTCTTAGAAATAAAAAAATTATTTTAGCAATGGATGTGGGCTCAAGCCCAAGCAAACACTTTTCTATAGATTATCAGTACGGAGCTTTATCTTTTGAAATATTTTCAAATCAAAAAAGATTAATAACCAATGCAGGTTATTTCTCGAACAAAAATAATAAACTAAATAAACTCTCTAAGAGCACTGCTCTTCATAGTACCTTGATCGTCGAAGATTTTTCTTCATGCTCTTCTAAAAAAATAAATGATGATATTTTAGTTGAAAAAGGACTTAAAGTTTCAAAAAAAAATATTGTAAATGAAAAAAATTATTGGAAAATTTCTGGCTCACATGATGGGTATTTACAAAAATTTGGAGCAATTCATGATAGAGAAATCGAATTTTATCCAGAACAAAACAAATTTATTGGATCTGATAAAATTTTAAGAAAAAATCCTAAGAAAGAGATAAAATTTGATATTAGATTTCATCTTGATCCAAATTCTAAAGTGATGAAAACTCAAGATAATAAATCTATACTCATTGAGTTAGAGGATGAGGGTTGGAGATTCAGTTGTGATAAATTTGATATAAGTATTGATAATAGCCTATATTTCGGTCATAAAAATTCATACAAAGATAATCAAAATATTTTTATTTCTGGAATGAACAAGGAAAATGAGCAAATTATAAAATGGGAGATAATTAAATTATAATGAAAATAAAAACAGCTCTCATTTCTGTATCAGATAAAAGAAACCTAAAACCTCTTTTAAATTTACTAAAAAAAAATAAAGTAAAAATTATAAGTTCCGGTGGTACCTATAAAGAAATTAAAAAATTAAAATTTGATTGTATTGAAGTCTCAGAATTTACCAATTCACCAGAAATTTTAGAAGGAAGAGTTAAAACTCTTCACCCTAAAATTCATGCAGGAATTTTAAACAAAAGAGATAGTAAATTACACTCAAAAGATTTAAAAGTTAATAATTTTGAAAATATAGATTTGGTTGTTGTTAATTTTTATCCATTCGAAAACACATTAAAAAATACTAAAGATCATAGCAAAATTATTGAAAATATTGATGTAGGTGGTCCTACGATGGTCAGATCTGCTGCGAAAAATTACAAGGATGTAACAGTAATTACTTCATCAGAACAGTATTCTGAGTTAATAGATCAACTAAATAAATATAAAGGATCTACTTCTTTGGACTTTAGGAAAAGATTATCAAGAATTGCTTTTACTGAAACAGCTTATTATGACTCTATAATTTCAGACTATTTTAATAAAATAACAAATATAAACTTTCCAAAAAAAAAAGTTTTGCATGGAAATTTAATTGAAACACTCAGGTATGGTGAAAATCCTCACCAAGAAAGTGGTATTTATTCAAGAAAATTAGAAATGGGTATAAAGCAAATCCACGGAAAACAACTTAGTTATAATAATTATAATGATATTTTTGCAGCATTAACAATTTCGAAATCACTTCCAAAAAATACTGGAACAGTAATTGTCAAACATACAAATCCTTGTGGAGTTTCGATTAAAAAGAACCATCTTGAAAGTTATAAATCTGCCTTTGCATGCGACCCTATTAGTGCTTTTGGTGGAATAGTTTCTTGTAATTTCAAAATAACAAAACTATTAGCTCTTGAATTAAGTAAGTTATTTCTCGAAGTCATTGTAGCTAATAACTTTGACACTAACGCTTTAAAAATATTAAAGACAAAGAAAAATTTAAGATTAATAAACGCTTCAAATTACAAGGTTGATGATGGTTTAAAACATGTATCTATAAATAACGAAATATTAATACAATCAGAAGATCTAAAAAAGTTCACTGCAAAAGATTTAAAAATTGTATCAAAACGTAAACCAACCTCAAAAGAAATGAAAAATCTAATTTTTGCATTTAATGTGTGTCGCTATGTTAAGTCTAATGCAATTGTTCTCGCGGCAAATGAAACAACCGCTGGTATTGGTTCTGGGCAACCAAGCAGATTAGATAGCTGCAAAATAGCAATAGATAAAATGAAAAAATTTACAAGTGTAAATGAAAATTTGGTTGCAGCTTCAGATGCGTTTTTTCCATTTATTGATGGTATAGAAAAGCTAGTACAATCAGGAGTTCAAGCTGTGATTCAACCATCAGGATCAATAAGAGACAAAGAGATAATTAAATTTGCAAATGAAACTGATACAGTTTTAGTTTTTTCAAAAACTAGACACTTTAGGCATTAGTTATTTTATCTATTTTTGCAGCCAAAATAAAATCGTTCTCAGATAGACCTTTTATGGCATGAGTGGTAACTTTTACTTCAGCATAACCCCAGCCAAAAGAAATATCAGGATGATGTCCCTCACTCTCAGATATTTTGCCAACTTCATTTACAAAATCTTGGCTTTTCAAAAAATTTTCAAACTTAAATTTTTTTGATAAAAAAAATATTTCATCTTGACCTTTTGTGATATCCCATCCATCCACTTTTTTTTGGTATTTATGGATTTCAGACACATCAAAAGGCAAAACTCCCCCTTCGCAAGGCATACATTTTTTATTTAATAAATCACTCATAATTTAATTTGGAGCGGGCAAAGGGGGTCGAACCCTCGACCTTCTCGTTGGCAACGAGACGCTCTACCACTGAGCTATGCCCGCTTAAATTATTTTTGAAATTAGACGTTTTTTTTCGTTCTATCAATACAAAATCACAATAGATGTGTTATAATTTCACAGAAAATGAAAAAAGAAGATCTTCCTGCACAGATACCTATCTTTCCGTTAAGCAACTTTATAATCTTTCCAAAGGCGACGGTGCCGTTAAACATTTTTGAACAACGGTACATTGATATGATTAATGACAGTATGAAATCAAGCAAAACTATTGGTATGATACAGCCAAAAACCTCGGCAAGTGGAAATAAGAGTCCCGAATTACATGAGGTTGGATGTTTGGGGAAAATAACAAGTTTTAAAGAAACTGAGGATGGAAGATATTTAATCGAATTAAAGGGCCTAATAAGATTTGAAAATATTAAGGAATTAACAACTGAAAAAAAATATAGAATTTTAAGTGTCAATTATGAAAACTTTATCCAAGATTTAAAAAGTGAAAAGGAAGAGCTTAAATTTTCTGATCTTGAATTAATTTTTAAGGATTTGAAGTCGTTATTTGAAAAAAGGGGTTTTATAATCAATTGGAAAGCATTAGAAAAACAGAGCCTTGATGAAACAATAAATGCGTTAGCCATGGCATCTCCTTTCTCACTAGAGGAAAAACAAGTTTTATTGGAGGCTAAAAATCTAGATATAAGAAAAAATAAAATCGCTGAAATTTTAACTACATATACTTATGATATATACGACAATACAACTATCCAATAGACTAGACTAAAGTTCCCCTATCAGCAATTTTTGTAAAAAATTTATTAATTTTATGATTTTTATTTAAGAGTTGAACAGATTTGCTCAAAAAACTGCTATTCGTTTTTCTCTCAAAATTAAAAAATTCATGGACCAGATCAATGCCATTGGCAAATATAAAATTTTTATGTTTTAATTTGCTTTCGAAATCATAATTTACAGAACTATCTATATTTAAACCTAAGTTCTGTTTGCTTATAATAATTTCTATAAGAATTTTAATATCACGGATAGTCATATTGAAACCTTGGCCGGCAAGAGGGTGAATTCTATGTAATAGATCACCAAAGGCCAAAATATGTTCGTGGTAGTATGATCTTAAGCTCAAAGATTTTAGTTCAAAAGAATTAATTTTTTCAATTTTAAGAATTTTGTATCTTTGATTATGCTTTTCAATCAAATTATTAATATTTTCATTTTTTTTATTATAAAAAGAATAAACTACAGATGTTTCTTTTTCAGAAATAGGTAAAAAAGCTAATGGTCCCAATTTAGTGAAAATTTGAACGGCAGTATCATTATCAATTTTTTCATGTTTTAAAATAGTTGTGTAAGCGAAACTATTATATTTTTTTAAAATTTTTTTACTAAAATATTTTTTTGTAATTGGGCTATTAAAATCTGTGTTAATAACAAGATTATAATTATCTAAAAAATTATAATTTTTTAAGGAAATAATTTTTTTAAAATATTTATCTTTAGATAGGCTTTTTTCTAAAACTTTAAAAAGATTTTGATTTCTAATTATAGAAAAAAGCTCATCATTATTATTCTCAAAGTTAATTAATTTTTCTTTTCTCAAGTTATCTGAAAAAATTTCTATTTTTTTTAATTTCCAAGCAATTTTGTCTACATTAGTTATTGCGTCATTGAAAAATTCAATGTTACTCTTAGATATACCAATGGTTCTTGACTTATTTAATGAATTTATTTTTTTTTGTGCATAAAGGTCCACATATATATTTTGGTTAACTAAAGCTTTTGCTAAAGTTAAACTTGATAAGCCAGCACCTAGAATACAAACTCTCATATTATTTTTAATTTTAACAACAAAAATTAGATGATACAAAGTGATTAAATTGATTCATATATGGATATTAAAAAAATAGCTAATTTGTTAATTAATTTTGCTATAAAACGTCTAGCAGAAATTTTTGGTTTATTGATTTTTTTGTCGGGTGCTTTGCTACTAATAGCGTTAATTACATATTCACCTGAAGACCCGAACTTTATATTTCCTGATAACACAGAGATTAAAAATTTATTAGGCTTTCAAGGTAGTTTTATTTCAGATCTGTTCTTTCAATCAATAGGCCTGATCTCTTATTTAATATCTTTTACTTTTATTTTTACTGGTATTAACGTAGTTAGGCTTAAAGAATTTTTTCTACTTGTTGAAAATGTTTTTTTTGCAATAATATATTGTATTTTCGGGACACTTTTTTTTAGCTATTTTTATAATGATGCTTTTACACTATACATAAATGGAAATGGTGGTTTTGTTGGGAATTATCTCAATCAAACATTTTTA
>CACLDI010000010.1 GCA_902605605.1 uncultured Pelagibacteraceae bacterium | reverse complement strand
CAACCACATGGAATATTCAAGGTGGTGAAATGGGGTATAACTCATTTGGAAATATACTCTTTTATGGCCTCGGTATGTACTTATGTGCCTCTGTCCAGGTTGGTATGTTTTTCCCACTAGCTGAATGGACTGAAAGTGGTGGTGAAAAAACATTCGTACATACTCCTGCACAATTTTTTCAAGGGATGGCTGTTGGGCTAATAGTTGCTGCAGTGGTACCAACAATTGTAGCAGGTTTAATTGGATATTCTATTTTAGGACTTAGAGGGCATTATTTTGCCATTTGCACATTAGGTTTGGGTGTTGCAGCAGGTGAGATTTCTGGAGGAATTGAAATCATTGGAGCTGGACAAGGTTTCACAACTCCACCTTTTCCTGATGTAGGAAATTTAGAATCACGAGGTGAATTTTTTTATTTTCTAAGCTTTTTTGTTTTAATACTTACTTTCATAGCTGTCAGAGGAATTTACACAACTAGATTTAAATTAATATTAAATGCGATTAGGGATAACGAAGATAAGGCTGAGGCCATGGGAATTCAAACGATGAAATATAAAATAGTTGGTTGGATGATATCAGCTTTCTTTTGTGGTCTTGCTGGAGGAATCATGGGAGGTTTAGTTGGATACATTGATTCAACCGATGTTGCTTTTGATGGAAGAGAGATGGGAGTATTCATGGTTTTAATGGCAATCTTAGGAGGGAAAGGAACTCTTTGGGGACCAATAATTGGTGCAACAGTGTTTCATATTTTTAAAGAAGGTTTTTGGACATTCTTTTTAGGTTGGCAATATGTTGCGCTTGGAGTTTTAATTGTAGTTATCGTTATTTATTTCCCAGAGGGGATAATGGGATGGTTAAGAGAAAAATACCCTGAAAGATTTGGCGAGGTTGTGGATGAAAAAGATCGTAAGGCACAGGTGGAGCTTAAATGAGTATTTTGGAAGTAAGCAACGTAAGTAAATCTTTTGGTGGTGTTAAAGCTAACGTTGATATTTCAATGAATGTTGAAAAAGGTAGAATAGTTGGATTAATTGGTCCAAATGGATCTGGTAAAACAACATTATTTAATTCAATAGTTGGAACATACCCAATTGATAATGGTTCAATCAAGTTTAATAACACAGAGGTTTCAGAACTACCAGTACCAGTTATTGCAAAACTTGGATTGTTAAGAACTTTTCAACAAACTCGAATTTATGGAAAGTTAAACTGTGTAGAAAATATGCTCATTAGTCATAAAGGAAGTGATGAAAGTTTAATGAAGATTTTTTCAGCAATTCCCAAGGAACTTACAGAAAAAGCAGAAAATTTATTAAATTTTGTAGGCTTATATCAAAAAAGAAATTTGAGAGCAGGAGACCTATCTTTTGGACAGCAAAAATTATTAGAATTAGCCATGGCATTAATGAATGAGCCAGAAATGCTATTATTAGATGAGCCAACAGCTGGAATTAATCCGACACTGATTAATGGAATTATAGACAGGTTAATAAAAGTAAACCAAGATTTTGGAATTACTCTTTTAGTAATCGAACACAATATGAGAGTAATCATGCAGCTAGCTGAAAATATTTTTTGTTTAGCCCACGGCAAAATGTTAGCTAATGGCTCGCCTGATGAAATTAAAAATGATAAACGCGTAATAGATGCGTATTTAGGAGCTCAATAATGTCAAATCAGTATGAAGTATTAGGAAAAGCTCCTGGCCCAGAAGATTTAAAAAAGTTATCACCTAGCGAAATACATTTAACCATTAAAGGTCTAAATGCTGGATATGGAAAAATGGAAATTTTGCATAATTTTGATTTATTTGTAAACAAGGCACAGTCTTTATGTTTAATAGGTCCAAATGGTGCAGGAAAATCTACAATACTTCATTCTATTTATGGATTTACCAATATTTTCTCAGGTCAAATAGAAATTGATGGCAAAGAAATTACAAATTTAACACCAGCAGAAAAGTTAAAATCTGTAGGTATAGCTTATATACTTCAAGATAATTCAGTATTTCCTGACATGACTGTAGAGGAAAATTTACTAATGGGTGGATATATAAAAGAAAATACTGATGAGTCTTATCAAGAAGCTGAAAGAATTTTTGAGAAATATGAAAGACTAAAAAATAGAAGAAATCAGCCAGCAAAAGTTTTGTCAGGAGGAGAAAGAAGATTGTTAGAAATTTCTAGAGCCCTTGTGATGAAACCATCAGTTTTATTAGTTGACGAACCATCGATTGGATTAGAACCAAGATACATTGATATGGTTTTTGAAATTTTAAGAGATCTTCAGGAAAATGAAAAAAAAACAATCATTCTTGTAGAACAAAATGCTAAAAAAGGATTAGAATTTGCAGACATAGGATATGTCTTAGTATCTGGTGAAACTGCTATCGCTGGCAAAGGAGATGATTTACTTAAAAATCCTGATGTTGGTAGACTATTCCTTGGCGGTTAATGATTAATAGGCAGTTTTTCTTTAAGGGATATAAATCAATTCTCGCACCTGATAGTCCTGCAATTGCTTTGGGATGTTGTTTCATTGCTATAGGAGCTTTACTTAAAAATTTAGGTTTTAATATTCAAGAAAGTATTTTTTCTACAATGTTAACTTATGCTTTGCCAGGTTCATTAGTAATGGCAGAGTCATTATTAGTCGGAGCATCATTATTAAATATTTTTTTAGCAGTTTGGTTTGTTAATGCGAGGCTTTATCCAATGGCAGTTTCTTTGTTTCCACTAATGATGCATAAAAATCAACCTAAATGGAAATACTACTTTTCATGTCATTTCATTGCTGTGTCTGCTTGGTTGATAATGAAAAGTAACTATAAGACAGTTCCCAAAAAACAAAGAATTGATTTTTGGATTGGTATTGGTAGCGCAACCTGGAGCGTAGCAGTTTTAGGTACTTTTATAGGTTTTTATTTTTCAGAGTATTTAAATAAAGATATGATGATGGGATTAGCCATTTTAAATCCAGTTTATTTCTTATGCATGATGGTGGGAGCTTCAAAAACAATACAAATTACATTATCTGTTATTCTTGGAACAATTTTAGGACCTATCTTTTATTTTTTGTCACCAGAATGGTCGATTTTACTAGGAGGTATAATTGGTGGAACAATTGCATATCTCATAGGAGAACTAAATGTCAGTTAGTATTTTTTATGCAATCTTAGTTACTTCATTAGCAACTTTTATTTCAAGATTTCTTGGAGCCGTAAGCTCACAAGGTATTAAGGAGACTTCAAAATTATTTAAATGGTTTAATTGTTTAGCTTATGCAACTTTAGCAGCACTAATTGCGAGAACAATTATCTTTCCTGCTGGTGTTCTTATTGACGCAAGTTATTTAAGTAGAATAATTGTTGTCATATTGTCATTATTTGTATTCTTTGTGTCTAAACAAAATTATGTTTATCCCACAGTTTTTTCTGCCTTATGTATGGCAGCCATTAACAATTATTTTTAATTCAAATTGATTTATTATTTAAGTTAATTTAAAATTTAATATGGAAAAAATTGAAGGTATAGAAGTTCACAATCACAAAGACTCTAGTAGAATATTAAATATTCAATTAGATGATGAAATCGTAAAAAAATTAATTTTTCCTTTTAATAAATTTGATCTTACTGCACTAGAACTTAAACCATTTACTAGATTTACAATTGCAAAGAGTCTTGACGATTTAACTAATAATAAACTAAGTAAATTAATCAATTCGATAATCCGAGACAGATCAACCGGTTGCTTTATTATTGGTCCTAAAAATATTTCATCAAAAACTAATGATAAATTTTTGGTAAAATTGTCAACTGCTGTAGCTCACCTTATTGGAATCCCAAATCATGACTCTATGGCTGGAAAATACTATGCTAGATTTCATGTAAAGCATGAAGACGCTAGTGACTCTTATTTGAGAAAAGCTTACAGAAATATGGATTTGCACACAGATGGAACATATGTAAAGGAAGTTACAGATTGGTTAGTTATGACTAAACTAGAGGAGCAAAATGTACAAGGTGGTGAAACCGCTATGTTACATTTAGATGATTGGGAGCATTGTGATGATTTATCCAATGATCCTGTTGGTCAACAAGATTTTATTTGGGGGTCTCCTAAGAGTAAAAATATTGATTATAAGGTAGAGCATCCAGTTTTTTCTTTAGATAAAGAAGGAAGACCTAAAATTTCATATATAGATCAATTTCCAGAACCAAAAAATATGGAACAGGGAAATTTTTTACAAAAATTATCTGATGCCTTAGAGGAAAGTAAAAATAAAATAATTACTAAATTACCAGTAGGTCATTCTATTATAGCTAATAATTATTTCTGGCTTCATGGAAGAAAACCATTCAAAGAAAATAAAGAATTAAGTAGGGAATTGTTGAGAATTAGAGGCTCTTTTTTTGTTAATTAATTCAATATAATCAATATAAAGTATTCAATACTTTATGAATTTAGGATTTATTGGCACTGGTAAAATAGCATCTTCAGTAATTACTGGAATTTGCACATCTAAAATATCCTATAAGAAAATAATAATTTCTCCAAGAAATACAAAAATAGCTAAGGGTTTAAAGGCAAAATTTAAGAAAATTACCATTGCTAAAACCAATCAGCAAATTGTCGATCAATCAGACTGGGTTTTCTTGTCAGTAACTCCAAGCGTGGGTGAAAAAATTATTAAAAACTTAAAATTTAAATCCAAACATATAATTATAAGTTTTATTTCTACGATTTCATTATCACAATTAAAAAAAGCTATAAAAGTTAAAGCAAAAATAGTTAGAGCAATACCTTTGCCACCAATTTCTTTAAAGAAAGGCCCAGTACCTATTTGCCCTCCAAATATTAAAGTTAAGAAGTTTTTTAATCATTTAGGAACAACTGTTGAAATCAAAAAAGAGAAATCTTCAATTAACTTTTGGACAACTTCTGGCATGATGGCTCCATTTTATGAATTATTGAGAGTAATGATTGATTGGTTAGTTAAAAGAGGAGTAAAAAGAGATAATGCTCAAAAATATATTACATCGTTATTCTTAGCCTTATCTGAAGATGCAGTTAAAAATTCAAAAGAAAATTTAAAGTTTTTGGTTAAAGAGTCTCAAACTCCAAAAGGTTTAAACGAGCAAGGTGTTAAAGAGTTATCAAAAGCTGGATTTTATAAATCTCTTGAAAAAACTTTAAATAGCATTCATCGAAGACTAAATAAATAGACTGAATGTCAGAAAATATTTTAGAAATTAAAAATTTATCAAAATACTTTGGTGGATTAGCTGCTGTTTCGGATTGCTCATTAAAAGTTTCAAGAGGTACTATTACAGGAATTATTGGACCTAATGGATCTGGTAAGACAACATTATTTAATTTGATTGCAGGAAATTTAAAGTCCTCAGGTGGTGAAGTAATTTTTGATAATGAAAATATAACAGATGTCCCTTCATTTGAATTATTTTCTAAAGGATTATTAAGAACTTTTCAAATAGCACATGAATTTTCTAATCTATCAGTATTAGAAAATTTAATGATGGTACCTGGTAACCAGTCTGGAGAAAAGCTTATGACAGCATTATTAAAACCAAGTTTAGTTTCCGAAGAGGAAGAATTGGTAAAAGAAAAAGCTAAAGAGGTTGTTGATTTTCTCAATCTTGGTCATTTATCGAATGAGTTAGCTGGTAATTTATCTGGCGGACAGAAAAAACTTTTAGAGCTTGGAAGAACAATGATGGTGGATGCTAAATTAGTGCTTCTTGATGAGGTAGGTGCAGGTGTAAACCGAACACTTTTAAAAGATCTGGGAAGTGCAATAGAAAAATTGAATAAAGAAAAAGGATACACTTTTTGTATGATTGAACATGATATGGATTTTATTGGAAGATTATGTGACCCTGTAATTGTAATGGCTGAAGGTTCAGTTTTATTCGAAGGATCTGTGGAAGATGCAAAAAAAGATGAAAAAGTTATAGAGAGCTATCTTGGAAGAGGATCTAAAATTAAGGATCATAACTAATGGCCTATTTTGAAGGAATAGAAATGACAGGAGGTTATGGAAACGGTCCTGATATTATAAGTTCTTGCTCGGTAAATGTTAACAGAGGAGAAATAGTATCAATTCTTGGTCCTAATGGAGCAGGTAAGTCCACTGCCATGAAAGCTATGTTAGGCTTATTAAATTTAAAATCTGGATCAATTAAAATTAACGGTAAGGATATTTCAAATCTATCTCCACAGGATAGAGTTAAAGAAGGTATTTCTTTTGTTCCTCAAAACAAAAACGTTTTTGCCGGTATGACAGTTGAAGAGAACTTACAAATGGGAGCATTTCTATTAAATGAAGAAATAGAAAATATAATAGAAGAAATTTATGAATTATTCCCAATTTTAAAAGAAAAACAAAAACAATTAGTTGGTGAACTATCAGGTGGTCAAAGACAGCAAGTTGCACTTGGTAGAGCTCTGATGATTAAACCAACAGTTTTGATGCTTGATGAGCCTACTGCTGGTGTTTCTCCAATTGTAATGGATGAATTATTTGATCATATAGTAAAAGTCAAAAGAAACGATGTAGCAATTCTAATGGTTGAACAAAATGCCAAACAAGCACTAAGTATTTCTGATAGAGGTTATGTTTTAGTAACTGGAGAAAATCGTTATTCAGGTACAGGTAATGAGTTATTAAACGATCCAAGAGTAAGAAGCTCTTTTTTGGGAGGTTGATGTGGATATATTAAATGCATTAATTCTTTTATTAAATTATATTTTTATACCTGCACTTACATATGGTTCTCAATTAGCTCTTGGTGCAATTTTTGTTACTCTAATTTATGGAATATTAAGATTTGCTAATTTTGCAACTGGAGACATGATGTCTTTAGGAACAATGGTAACAATACTGTTCACCTGGTATTTTCAGTCACTAGGAATTTCTTTGGGAGTGTTACCAACAGCGTTAATAGCTATTCCCTTTGGAATTTTATTTATGATAATTTATATGCTTTCGATAGATAAATTTGTATTTAAATATTACAGAATTAACAAAAGTCCTCCTGTACAATTAGCTATGGTTAGTATTGGAGTAATGTTTGTTACTCAAGCAGTGGTTAGAATTATTATTGGACCTTCAGACCAAAGATTTTTTGATGGAGAAAAATTTATAATTAAAGCTAGAGAATTTAAAGAAATGACAGGACTTAATGAAGGTCTTGCATTGAAATCAACACAAGTAATTACTGTATTAGTTACAATTGTATTAGTGTCTTTGTTGTTCTGGTTTTTAAATAAAACTAAAACTGGTAAAAGCATGAAAGCTTATTCAGATAATGAAGACTTAGCTTTACTTTCAGGAATAGATCCTAAAAAAATTGTAATGATAACCTGGATAATTGCAGGAATTTTAGCAACTATAGGTGGAGCCTTGTATGGATTAGATAAAAGTTTCAAACCTTTTACTTATTTTAACAATATGCTTCCAATATTTGCTGCTGCCATAGTTGGAGGAATTGGAAATCCATTTGGTGCATTTTTAGGAGGATATGTAATTGCTTTTTCTGAAATATTTCTAACTTATGCATATAAGAAATTTTTTATGTATATATTGCCTGAAAGTATGGAACCTGAGAGTTTAGTTCAATTATTATCTACAGATTATAAATTTGCAGTCTCATTTTCGATATTAGTAATTGTATTACTCTATAGACCATCTGGGATATTTAAAGGGAAGGTACTGTGAGAAAAAATTTAAATGTTATTGCTGCTTATAGCATCATGATGGTTTTGATTATACTTGTTGGTGTCTTTCAATCTTGGAATATCGCACTGTCAATTTTCAATATGTGTTTAATCTCTGCTGTAATGACAATGGGTGCAAACATTCAGTGGGGTTATGCAGGATTAATTAATTTTGGAATTATGGGATATACCGCTCTTGGTGGATTGGCTGCAGTTTTAATTTCTGTTGATCCAGTCCAAGAAGCTTGGAGTGCAGGGGGTTTTGATATCTTGATGTGCCTATGGCTTATTATAGCACTGGTATTAATTATTCGCTTTATCTTAAAAAATTTTCAAAAGTCAAAAGTTAGAACTTATGCTATTGCGGTTCTTATAATATCAGGAATTTTATTAATAAGGTTTACGGCAGAACCTGGTATTGAAGCAATTGAAGACGTCAATCCAGCTAAAACAGGTTTTCTTGGTGGGTTTGGATTACCAATTATTTTTTCTTGGATTGTTGGTGCTTTTTTTGCTGGAGGCTTAGCATTTATAGTTGGAAAAGTAGCACTTGGGTTAAGAGCTGATTATTTAGCGATCGCTACTCTTTTAATATCAGAAATTGTCATAGCAATTATAAAACATGAAGACTGGTTAACTAGAGGTGTCAAAAATGTAATTGGACTTAAAAGACCAGCTCCTTACGAGGTAGATCTTCAAACAACAGATTGGTTTATAAATTTGGTTGAAAAATTTAATTCTGGAAAATTAGAATTAATTTCTAATTTATCTGATCGACAAGCTGCATTAAACCAACTTGTAATTGAAGGCTCGTCTGTATTTGTAAAACTTTGTTATTCAGGATTATTTTTGACAGTAGTAATTATTTTATTAATCCTTACACAAAAGGCTCTTTACTCTCCATGGGGCAGAATGATGAGAGCCATCAGAGATAATGAGGAAGCTGCCAATGCAATGGGAAAAAATGTAGTTAAACAGCATTTATTAATTTTTATTTTAGGTTCAGCAATTGTCGGAATAGCAGGAGCAATGTTAGTGACACAAGATGGATTGTTTACACCAGGAAGCTATAGACCTATGAGATATACTTTTTTGATTTGGGTTATGGTTATTGTTGGGGGAAGTGGAAATAATTTTGGAGCTATCTTGGGTGGTTTTGCAGTTTGGTTCTTATGGATAGAGGCTGCCCCAATTGCTTTATTCTTAATAAACTTTTTTACCGCAGGAATGTCAGAAACTCATGCTCTAAAACTTCACTTAATAGAGAGTGTACCTTATTTTAGATTTTTAATGATGGGATTAGGTTTGTTGCTGATAATGAGGTATCGACCAAAGGGTATACTTCCTGAAAAAATAGAAATAAAATAAGTTATTATGAAATATATTATATTAGGTGCTGCAATTGCTTGGGCCATGTATATGGCAGACAAGTATATGTTTTAAATAAAAAAAACCCCAATAACTCTCGCTACTGGGGTTTTATATAGGTAAAAATTATCTTTGTTTTTTTGTTTTAAATTTTCCACCTTTAATTTCTTGCTCTAAAAAAGAACCTTCAGCTTCACCAACTGCAGTAAAAGTTACTCCAGTTGCACCTTCGTAATTAATCTTTTTACCTTTAGCTAGTAAATCTAAACCTTTTTTTAGCTCACCTGGATAAATTTTAGTTCCTGGTGCATTAGCTACGTCCATTACATTTTTTGCAATAGAACCTCTGTCAGCTGAATTCCCAGCTTGCATAGCTAAAACGATTAAAGCTGCTGCATCGTATGACTCACCTGTGTAAGGTCCAGAAGAATCTATACCACTTGCTTTTGCAACATCAGCAAAAACACCAGCACCTTTTCCAGTAGAACCAGGCATAGAACCAAATGATTTACTTAAATCTTTTCCAAATGCATCAACCAAAGATTGACCGATCATACCATCAGATAAAATAAATTTATCAAATGCTCCAGAGTCTAAAGAAGCTTGGATAATTCCTTTTCCACCTTGGTCAAGATATCCAATTACAGCCACAGCGTCTCCACCAGCTGAAGCAAGTGTTGCAACTTCTGATGAATAGTCAGCTTTACCGTCTTCGTGAGCTGTTACTGTTGTTACTTTAATGCCATGAGCTTTAACAGCTGCTTCGTATACGTCAGCTAAACCTTTTCCATAGTCATTATTAGTATAAGTAATAGCTACACTTTTAACTTTTCTATCTTTTGTAATATCTGCAAGAATTTGACCACCTCTTGCGTCAGATGGAGCCGTTCTAAAGAAGTATCCATTGTCATCTAAAGTAGTTAATCCTGGAGATGTTGCTGAAGGTGAAATCATTACTACACCATTTGGTACAGCAACATTTGACGCAATAGCACCTGTTACACCTGAACAATCAGCTCCCATAATAGCCGCTACACCTTGTGAAATAATTCCTTCAGCTGCTGCAGTTGCTGCTGCTGAGTCTACACAAGTTGAATCTGCTCTTACTGGTTCAATTTTTTTTCCACCTAATAGCGAACCTGAGTCAGAAGCTTCTTTGAATGCAAGTTCTGCTGATGCTGCCATTGCAGGTGTAAGAGATTCAATAGGACCTGTGAATCCTAAGATAATCCCCATCTTGATAGCATGTCCGTCTGCCATTACATTTGATCCAAAACTAGAAACAAACATAAATACAGCAATAAATAGTTTTCTCATTATCTTCCTCTATATTGTTAACAATTTATAAAAGCTAATTTAATTATGAATAATTTGAATATTCAATGACTAAATTATCTTATTTTAAAGCAGTTTATCGCAGGAAAATGATTTATCTAATTGAGAATGGATCTAATGAAGGTTCATCAGATGTATAGAACCAGGTCGTTTTTACTCTTGTATAATCTTTTATAGAATCTACCCCAGCTTCTTTGCCGTAGCCACTATCTTTGATACCTCCAAATGGAGCCGAAGGTGAAATTAGTCTATAAGTATTTACAAAAGTAATTCCAGCTCTTATTGCTTTAGAAACACGCATGCCTCTGGATAAATTACTTGTGTAAACGCCAGATGATAAACCATATTGATTATCGTTCATTTTACTAATTACTTCATCCTCAGTATCAAATTTCATTACTGACAATACGGGCCCAAATAATTCATTTTCTGCAGTAGGCAGATTATGATTATCGCATTCAATAATTGTTGGTGGAAAATAATATCCTTTGTTTGAAAAAGAGTCTCTTTTACCACCACATTTAATCTTTCCACCTTGATCAATTGTGTCTTTTATATTTTTTTCGATTGTTTCTAATTGTTTAAAACTACTTAAAGGACCCATCTCTGTATCTAGATCCATCGGAGCTCCTATTTTTATTTTGGATGCTCTGCTAGAAAGTTTATCTAGAAATTCATTATAAATTCCTTTTTGGATATAAAGTCTTGAACCTGCAATACAACTTTGTCCACTCGCACCAAATATTCCAGCTGTAATTCCATTGATCGCATTTTCTTGTTCTGCATCATCAAAAACGGCAACAGGACTTTTTCCGCCAAGCTCTAAACTTACTTCTGAAAGATTTTCTGCTGAATTTTTAATGATATGTCTTGCAGTTTCAGGTCCTCCAGTAAATGCAATTTTTTCTACAAGATTATGTGTTGTTAAAGTTTTACCACATGGATCACCAAAACCTGTAATGACATTAACTACTCCTTTAGGTATTCCAGTTTTCTCAACAAGCTTTGCAAATTCAAATAAGACTGCAGGCGCTAGTTCTGAAGATTTTATAACTACAGTATTTCCCATTGCTAGAGCTGGTGCTAATTTAGTTGCTGTTAAAAACATTTGAGAGTTCCACGGAATGATTGCAGCAACAACTCCAATAGGTATTCTTGTTGTTATCGCTTGAACATTAGGTTTGTCTATTGGAAGAACTGTACCTTCAACTTTATCAGCTAAACCTGCATAATAATCATAGTATTCTGCAATATAAACAGCTTGCTGTTTTGTCTCTCTAAAAAGTTTTCCTGTATCAATTGTTTCTATCTTACCCAGTATCTCAGCATTTTTTCTTAACTGATCAGCAATTGCTCTTAAAAATTTAGCCCTATCTCTTGGAAGTAATTTTGGCCATTCACCTTCAAAAGCTTTTTGTGCAGCTTTAACAGCTCTCTCAACATCCTTAGCACTTGCCTCAGGCACAACTGCCCATGGTTCATTGTTCTCGGGGTTTAAAGTTTCAAAAGTTTTTTTACTTTCAGAGTCTACCCACTCTCCATCAATAAACATCTTATATTTTTTAAGTTCAGGCATTATTTAAATGTTTCATTATTGCATTATTTACTTCATCTGCATATTCAATAGTAGTGAAGTGTTTCCCATTTTTAATTTCTAAATATTGTGAATTTTGAATATCTTTATTTAAATTTTTAGACATATTTGGAGTAGACCCTGTATCTTCTGAACCTGCAATTATTAAGGTATTAGTTTTTATTTTTTTTACTTTTTCTGGGCTATCTTGATAATTTGCAAATAATTCGTAAGCTTTAATAAAATTCTCTTGGTCAACTCCATCTTTGTTGAGAGTTATCAGGAATTCCTCATATAGATCAGGATTTTTTTTAAGATAGTCGTCAGAGAACCATCTTTTCATTGCCATTTGAGAAATAGGCATATTTTTTTTTGCCAAATTTACCCTATCAATTACTTTTTGCCTTTCATCGTTTGACCTTTTGTAAGTTGTAGAAATTAAAGTCAAAGAATTTAAATATTTTTCATAGTTTGTAGCAAACTCAATTGAAACTAATGCTCCAATAGAAAAACCAATTAAATGAAATTTATCTATTTTCAAATTCTCAATCAAAACTAATAATTGGTCAGCAAGTTTTTTCATTGTTAGTATATTTTCACTAAAACGGGTCTTGCCGTGGCCTAAAAGATCATATGTTAAAAAAGAGTTATTTTTAAAAAAATCAATTTGGGGTTTCCACATTGATTGATTCAATCCAAGTCCGTGTATAAAAATTATTGGAACTGAATTTTTATTATTAAAATAATAATGATTTTGACTTCTATCAAAATTATAAGGCATTTTTTTAATTTTTAATGCCCATCTCTTTCATATCTTGGTATCTATCACCTGTTCTTGCGTGAGCTCTTCCACTTGAAGCACCTCCTATAGCTATTACAACTTCGTCATCAAATGGTGCGTCGTGAATTGTGAACTCATGAGTTAAATAGTATGGTCTTAAACCAGAATCTGTTTTGTGCATCATTGGAATTGATATTTTTGAACCAGCTGGCCCTCTTGTATTTGTAAAACTTAAATAAGATGTACCACCTACAGCATCTCTAAATTTATTCCCAAATCTTAATGTGTGTATAAATGCTGATGCATGCTCTATCTCTCCATTTAAACCAACAACTCCAGCTTTTCCATATGCAAGTATTTTATCAGGTGAACCCATCTCTTTAATTAATTCAGGTACAAGCATATCCCCAAGTTTAGGAGCTAAATCTAAAATAGTTGGTCTAAGGTCATCAACAAATCCTTGCCCGTGCCATGGATTTTTAAATACTGCAGCTACAGAAACTAATAAAACTGGCTCCTTAGCTTTTTTTCCACCTTCAATAAAAGTTTTGTCTACAAATTTTGTAAACTTTCTTATTTCTAAATTCATTAACTTGCTTTTTCTATATTAGAGCTATCTAAATTTATTTTTGGAATTACTTCGTCATTAAACAATTTAATACTCCTCATACAAGCTTCATGGTCTATTCCAGGAAAGTTAGACCAAACTTGGAGATTTTGTAAATTCAACTCTGATTTGAGTTCATTAATTTTATTAACAACATACTCTGGAGTGCCAAACAATAAATTTCTTTTATGTAAAAATTCATAATTTAATAATTCTAATTTATGTTTTGTTTCTGGTAATTCCTCACCTGGGTCCATATGATTTCCTAACCCTCGCCAATGACAAACCCATCTCATATAATTTATAATATGTTCACCTGCTAATTTTTCTGCTTCTTCCATTGTTTCTGCAACAAACATATCTCTAACTAAAGATATACCTTCACCTAAAGGAACTTCTCTGTTCTCTGCTTTTGACTTTGCATCTTGGAATATCTCAAATCTTTTTTTAAGAGCTTTAACAGTAGGTATCCACATAATAGTATTCAAACCATTTTGTGCAGCCCATTCAATTGATCTCGCGCCATCTACTACTTGCCAAATTGGTGGGTGTGGGCTTTGTTTAGGTTTTGGAACTACACTTATTTTTTTCATCTCATTTGTTTCAATATCTACAAATTCTTTGTTTGGAGGACTCATATCGTGTTGCCAGACAAAATTTGGTGATGGATAAGTATAGAATTCACCTTTATGACTAAAAAATTCTTCAGTCCATGCTTTTTTCATTATTGTAAGAGACTCTTCAAATAGTCTAAAATTTTTTGCTTGGTCCTTAAGATCGGCTTCTTTATTTAAATTCATTGCCTCTCTTCCATAAATTCCTCTTCCAATACCAACTAGAGCTCTTCCATTTGATAATTGATCTAATAAAGCAATGTCTTCTGCCAGTCTTAAGGGATTATGAAATGTAATAACATTGCATGCCTGTCCAATTTTTATCTGCTTAGTTCTTGCAGCAGCATCAACACCCATCATTAACGGATTAGTACACGATTCCATCCCTTCATGATTAAAATGATGCTCTGTATACCAAATAGAGTCCCAATTATTTTCGTCACAATAAGTTGTTATCTCTTTTGTTTCATTAAGTAATTGATTATAGGGTTTATGATCCCAGTTAGTGGTATTGCAAAAATATCCAAACTTCATTCGAACCTCCTTAAATAATTAAATCTAAGACGATCGATCCCACTTTCGTAAATATGAATTTAACGACGAGTTATGTATCGCTTTAAGTCGAAGCTTATTATTACTGAAGTAGAGTTTCAATAAAATTTTACGATCTTCTTAAAGGTGTTTTTGTTGCAATATACTGATCTCTAGCCTTTTCTCTTACATAAATATAAATCCCAGCAGCTATAATACAACCAACACCTAAAAATGTTCTTAAAGATGGAATCTCATTAAATAATAAATATCCAGGTATCATTGACATTATGATTAAAGAATATTCAAATAGCGACACTACAGATGGAGAGGCAACAATATAGGCGGAAAATATACAAACAAATGCAATTGAAGCAACAAAACCGAAAAATAAAATAAACTTCCAAGTATATTCAAAGTTTGAAAACCATTCTCTGAAGATAAATTGAGTTGTAGAATCAAAATCTGAATTATTAAATTGCCCATTACCCATAAAAATAAAAATTATTACACATAAGGCTATGGCAATAAGATAAAAATAAAATAATTGTGTATTAACATCATCTTTATCTGAAGTGTATTTTGTAATAGTCATTGAGGCTGCATAACAAAAAGCAGATATTACTGGCAATAAATTCCTATATTCAAAGTTAGAAAAGTTTGGATCCAAAACTATATAAACCCCAATAAAACCAAATACAATTGCAGACCATCTTCTAATTCCAATAAACTCTTTTAAAAATATTTTTGCAAAAATTGACACAAAAAATGGAGAGGAAAAAAAAAGTGCATTAGCAGTTGCTAATGGCATGTATGTTAATGATATAAAAAATGCAGAAAATGCAATAAAGTGTAATACAACTCTTAATACGGTTAAAGATGGATAGAAAGTCTTTAGTGAAACCTTCTGATTTCTAAATTTTATATATCCAAACAGTAAAATAGCTGCAACAAAATATCTTCCAAAAAAAATTTCATAAAGTGCTGCTTGTTCATAAATAAATTTAATCAATGCATCCTGCATTGAAAAAAATGTCATTGCAGTAACAATTAAAAGAATACCTTTAGGATTATTATTGGTGCTCATTGAGCACCTATATCAAATTATTAGAATTTGTAATATTTAATTATTTCTTTAATTTTGAAGAAAAAAGAAGATCATTAGATGAAAATTTTATTTTATTATCCTTAATAAACTTATCCATTAATTTTAACTTATCTTCCTCAAATTCAGTAACTTTCCTCTGACTTAAATCTATATATAGAGATATCCACTCTATAGTCGCTGATATTTTTTTTTTACTTTTTTCAATCATCTCCATTTTTATGTGAAGCCTTTTCTTGTCATGATCAAAATAAGTCATATTAATATCTATTTCATCTCCTTGTTTTACTTCGCTCAAATATTTAGTGTTTGTTTCAACTACCATAGTACTTCTATTTAAATCCTTTGCTGCACTTTCTCCCATGTTAAACTTTTCAAGTGCAACTTCCAAGGCTTGATCAAATATTAGAACATAGTAAGCCATATTCATATGATCATTATAATCAACCCACTCTTGTTTAATTGAAAAACTTTTTAATAACATTTAAAAATAGATAAAATTAATTCTCTTCTTTTTTATTTTTTGTAAAAACAATTAAAATTACCCCAATTATAATTATTGCTCCACCGATAAATAATTCTTGAGTAGGTTTTTCTCCAAGTAGAAAAATAGCTGCCAACAATCCTGTTGGTGGAATACCCATAGTTACAATTGGAAGTACTTTGTATAAAGGATTATTTTTTAAAACATAATAGAAGCACCCGTAAGTAATTGGTTGCATTATAAAACCAATATAAATTGCAATAATCCAATGTTCAAATTTAGCATTGCTTAAATAATTGATTGTATTTCCATCTAACACTACTGAAAAAACAATTAAAATTGGAGCTGAAAATAATGCTAACCACGCAACTAAAGCCAAAGGATTAATTTCTTTACTCAATGGTTTAACCAAGACTTGTCCAAGAGCCCAAGTTGCTGAACCTATGATTGTAAGTCCAATCCCAATAAACTTACCATCTAAATTAGGAGATCCTGTTAATATATAAACACCTACAAAAGCAATACTTATCCCAATCAAAGCTCGTATTGTTGGTTTTTCCTTGAGCATAAAATAGGCAAATATAACTCCAAAAGGAACTTCTGTTTGAACAAGAAGAACAGCAGCAGAGGCATCAATTAAATTTAACCCAGAGTAGGTAATACTATATTGCAAAGTATTTGCTATGAATGATGCTATAAATATTTTTTTTAAGTAACCTCTAGGTATTGGAAACCACCAAATCAAAATAGATGCAGCAAACATAAATCTTAATCCCATCAATAAAACTGGTGGAAAAGATTCAAATGCAGGCTTTGCAATAACGAAACCGAAACCTAAAAATATAGGAACCAAAGATGCAACAAAAGTGTCTTTTATATTCATGTCGTTATTTTTAATATTAATGATTATTAAAGAACTTCTGATATATTCACTTTTTAAAATATGAATTCAACAAAAATAGATCCTAAATATATCAGTAAATCAAATCCGAGAGTTGGGCTAATAGCACTTGCAAGCGACTTTATGATTGAAAAGGATTTTATAAATGTATTTAAAGATAGAGATATAGATTTTTTCGTAAATCGAATTGAAAGTTACAATCCTTTAACAAAGGAAAACTTAATTAAAATGTCAGAAAAAGTAACTGAGGTTACAAAAGATATTTTACCTGATCAAGATCTGGACTGTGTAGTTTATGGTTGTACTTCAGGGACTATTGCTGCTGGACATGCATCAATTGAAAAAAAAGTAAAGGCAGCAAAACCAAAAGCAGATGTGACCACACCAAGCGCAGCTGCAATTACAGCACTTAAAAAAATGAACATTAATAAAATATGTTTATTTACACCTTATAGTAAGAAATTAAATGATGAGGTTTTGGAGTATTTTAAAAGCGAGGGTTTCGATATTACCTCTAATGCATATTTTGATATCGAGTCTGATCTTGATATTGGTAAAGTTGATCAAAATTATCTGTATGAAGTATTATCTAACATTGAATTAAATAATGCAGATGCTCTGTTTGTTTCATGTACAGCTCTTCCAGTTTTACCCATCATAGATAAATTAGAAAAAAAATTAAATACTACAGTATTGTCTAGCAATCAGGCATTAATTTGGGATACTCTTGTTAAAATAAATAAAAATAATTCAGTTGAAGGATTTGGTAAATTATTTCAAATAAATTAATGTATTTTACAAAAGAAGAATACAAACAGAGACTAAAGAAAGTTCAACACATGATGCAAGAAAAAGGCATTGAACTTTTAATCTCTCATGACACCAATAACCTTAATTATTTAACAGGTTATGATGCTTGGTCGTTTTATTATGCACAGTGCGCTATTGTGCATGTTAATGCAGAAGAACCACTGTGTTTTGTAAGAGCTCAAGATGCAGGGGGAGCTTACTTAAAAACTTATTTAAAAAATGAGAACATACTAGCTTACGATGAGTCTTATATTCATACTTGGCCAAAACATCCTTATGATTATTTAGTTGACATTATTAAAGACAGAAAATGGGACAAGTTATCAATTGGTGTAGAGATGGATGCGCATTATTTCACAGCTTTTTGTTATGAAAAAATTAAATTAGGACTTCCTAATGCTAAAATAAAAGACAGCGATCGTCTAGTCAATTGGGCAAGACTGGTAAAATCAGACACTGAAATAACTTATATGAAATCTGCTGCAAAAATTTCTGAAAAAGGAATGAAAACTGCAATGGAAGTAATTAACCCAGGTATAAGACAATGTGATGCTGTTGGAGAAATTCAAAAATCATTATTTTATGGCACAGAAGAATTTGGCGGAGAATATGCAAGTATTGCAACATTAGTACCAACAGGAAACGGAACTTCAGCATCTCATTTGACTGCTAGTCAGGATAAATTTGTTGAAGGAGAGGCTACAATTATTGAATTGTCAGGAACTTATAAAAGATATCATGCTCCAATGGCTAGAACAGTTTTATTAGGAAAACCTGACCAAACAAAAATAGATACTATGAATAAAACCATTGAGGCTTTGAACTCTGGTATTAGTGCAATCAGACCTGGAAATACTGCTGATGATGTTGCCCAGGCATTTTGGAAAATTTTAGATAAATATGGAATAGAAAAAAAATCAAGAACAGGATATTCAATTGGAATTGGCTATCCTCCAGATTGGGGCGAACATACTCTAAATATATACAAAGGCGATATGACCGTTCTTGAGCCTAATGTCTGTTTTCATATGATAGCAGTGATGCAATTTGGTGACTGGGGTGTAGAAGCCTCTGAAGCAATTAGAGTAACTGAGAATGGTTCTGAATTATTCTGCAATTTTCCAAAAGAACTTCATATTAAGAGTTAATTAGCTATTGAATTCTACTACCACAAATGTTTTATATTCACCTTTATGTCTAAAAATCCAGAATTCGTCAAATTTGATAAAGTTGATAAAAGCTATGATGGTAAAGTTTTGGTTGTTAAAGATCTTCAATTAGATATTGCTGAAGGTGAATTCATTACTATGCTTGGTCCCTCTGGATCTGGTAAGACAACTTGTCTGATGATGCTTGCAGGTTTTGAAACTCCTACAAACGGAGAGATCCTATTAGATGGGAATATAATTTCTAACATTCCACCTCATAAAAGAGGAATTGGAATGGTCTTTCAAAATTACGCACTTTTTCCTCATATGACAGTTTATGAAAATCTAGCTTTTCCTCTAAGAGTAAGAAAAATGGAAAAAAATGAAATTGATAAAAAAGTTGATAAAGCTTTATCAATGGTTTCACTAAATGGATTTGAAACAAGAATGCCAGGACAACTTTCAGGAGGACAACAACAAAGGGTAGCTGTGGCTAGAGCTTTAGTTTTTGATCCTGCGGTAGTTTTGATGGATGAGCCTCTAGGCGCTTTAGACAAAAATTTAAGAGAGAGTATGCAATATGAAATTAAACATATTCATGAAAGTATAGGAGTAACTGTAGTTTATGTTACACACGATCAAAGTGAAGCATTAACAATGTCGAATAGAATTGCGGTTTTTAATGATGGTAAAGTTCAACAGCTATCAAATCCTTCAGAGCTTTATGAAAAACCAGTTAATTCATTCGTTGCAGAGTTTATAGGTGAAAATAATACCTTTAATGGTGAGGTGTCAGATATTTCTGGAGAAAAATGTAAAGTAAAACTATCCAATGGTGAAATACTAGCCAGCGCTATTTCAGTAAAATCAAAGGGAGAACAAACAACCGTTTCCTTAAGACCAGAAAGAGCATTAATTGAGCCAGGTGAAACAATGGATAATATGTTTAGTGGTAAAGTAGAAGAGGTAATTTATCATGGAGATCATACAAGAGTTCGAATTAATTTATTAGGAAACCCAGAATTTATTCTAAAAGTACCAAACAGCACTTCAAATTTAGAACTAAAAGTTAAACAAGATATTAAAATTGGCTGGAACAGTTCAGACGCAAGAGCTTTAGACCCAAAATAAACATCCCCATATATTAGGGTATAACAACAATAGTATCATTATAAGCTGTTGACTCTTAATAGTCATTTTGGTGTAATTTACTTATATAAATTAATTTATATTAAACGTTTAAACGGAGGAATAATGAGAAAATTAAGTAAATTGATACTTGCTCTTTCTTTTGTTGTATCTGTAACTTCTTCAGCCTTTGCTGTTACTGTGGCATCATGGGGTGGAGCTTATACAGACTCTCAAAAACAAGGGTATGGTGATCCAACAGCAGCAGCTCTAGGAATAGATATTAACTGGGTTGACTATTCTGGAGGACTATCAGAAATTAAAGCACAAAAAGAAGCAGGTGCTATAAACTGGGATATTATCGATGTATTTGCATTTGATACTATTAATGGTTGTGATGAAGGTTTGTTTGTTAAATTTGATTTTGACAAAGACTTTCCAGCAGCTCCAGATGGAACACCGGCAAGTAAAGACTTTTTTGCTCCAATGCCAAGTGAGTGTGCAGTAGGAAATATTCTTTACTCATGGAATTATGCTTTTGATACAAGAGCATTTGATGGAAAAGAGCCTACAACAATTCAAGACTTCTTTAACACTAAAAAATTTCCAGGTAAAAGAGCAATCTACAAAAGTGCTCTTACAAACTTAGAAATTGCATTAGCTGCTGATGGTGTAAACATGGGTAAAGGTGGAGAATTACTTTACAGAAAACTTGAAGCAGAAGGTGGTGTTGATAGAGCGATGAATAAAATTAAAGAACTTTGTACAGATCCAAATGGTGGATGTGTATTCTGGTCTGCAGGTGCTCAACCACCAGAACTATTAGTTGCTGGTGAGGTTGTAATGGCAACTGGTTGGAACGGAAGATTCTTTAACGCTGAAGTAGGTGAGGGTGCTCCAATTAAGCAAGTATGGCATGGTCAAGGTCTTGACTATGAGTACTTTGTACAAGTTAAAGGTGGACCTAACGATGCAAATGGAAATGCTAAAAAAGCTCTAGCTATGATGACTAATACTGAAATGTTAGCTGGTAGTGCGAAGTATATTGCATATGCACCATACAGAATATCATCTTTAGATATTATCAAAGCCAACGAGCCTTGGTACAAAGATGGTAAAACTGAAATGATGCCTCAAATGCCTACATCTCCTCAAAATACTAAGAAATATTTCTTAGTTGATCCATACTACTGGGCTGATAATGGAACAGAGATTGGTGAAAAATGGGAAGCAATGAAAGCAGGACTATAATTTCAGTTTTAAACACTGAATTAATATAATATATTTAGGGCGGTTATTAATTAACCGCCCTTTTTTTTTATGAGCTCAGAAACAAGACAAATTTTAACTACTGACGGAATACCACTCGAAGTCAGTCTAAAAAAAGCTGAAAAGAAGAATAAAATTAAAGCATTTCTTCTTGTTGCTCCATTACTATTATTCTTATTTATCACCTATGTTTTTCCAATTGGAGAAATGTTTACTCGAAGTGTCGATGATAGAATGGTTACTAATATGCTTCCCAAAACCTTTAAAGCAATGGAAAGTTGGGATGGGAAAGAATTACCTCCGGAAGAAGTTTTTACTGCTTTCTATTCAGATTTCAAATTTTTAGTAGAAAACGAAACACAAGGGAAACTTGGTCAAAGATTAAATAAAGAAAAGAATGGTTTCAACACCATTACTAAAAAATTAATGAGACTAATTAAAAGAAATAAGATTGATGAAAGCCAAAGCATCAAAGAACAAATTATGAAAATTCATAAAAGATGGGCAAACGTTGAGTATTGGCAGGCTATAAAACGAACTGCACCTCCTTACACTATGGCAAAATATTTAAAGGGGATGGATATGTATTTTGCAGCAGATGGAAGTATTGCACAAGTCGATGAGGATAGAAGAATACACAGAATACTTTGGCTAAGAACACTTGAAATAGCGTTATTTGTAACTATTTTCTGTTTTTTAATGGGCTATCCAATAGCTCACTTACTTGCAACATTACCAATGAAATACAGTAATCTTTTAATGATATGTGTTCTCTTGCCGTTTTGGACTTCTTTATTAGTAAGAACTGCTAGCTGGATGATTTTGCTACAAACACAAGGAGTAGTAAATGATTTTTTTGTAATGATTGGTCTTGTTGCAGACGATAACAGACCAACTATGATGTACAATAAAGTTGGAACTTATGTGGCAATGACACAAATATTATTACCTTTCATGGTACTACCACTCTACAGCGTCATGAAAACAATATCTCCAAGTTTAATGAGAGCAGGAAAATCACTAGGGGGGACCCCTTTCGTTGCTTTCTGGAAAGTTTATTTTCCATTAACTATTCCAGGCATTGGTGCAGGTTGTTTGTTAGTGTTTATTTTAGCAATTGGTTATTACATTACACCGGCATTAGTTGGAGGGGCCTCAGGTACTTTAATTAGTAATCAAATTGCATATCACATGAAAGCAACATTGGATTGGAGCTTTGCATCTGCAATGGGCTTAATGCTGTTATCTGGGGTGTTAGTAATCTATTGGGTTTATAATAAATTAGTTGGAGTAGATAATATTAAATTAGGATAATCATGGCATTACCAAGTTACACAGAAACAAGGTATAGAATTTGGCATTACTTTTATATTGCTATTTGTACATTTGTGTTTTTCTTTTTAATTGCACCTTTATTTGTAATTTTTCCTTTATCATTTAACGCCGAAGAGTTTTTAGTTTTTTCTGAAGGAATGAAAAAGCTTGATCCAGATGCTTTCTCTTTTAGATGGTATCACGAAATGGTTTATGGAACTAAAAATCCATGGGGACTAGCTGCAAAGAATAGTTTTATAATTGCGATATTTGCAACTATTGGATCAATAATTTTAGGAACACTAGCTGCTTTAGGACTTAGCAGTAGACACATGCCATATAAAGGTTTGATTATGGCAGTTTTAATTTCACCAATGATTGTTCCATTAATTATATCTGGTGTAGCTATTTTCTTTTTTATGGCAAAAGTCGGTTTAGCAGCGACTCATACAGGAATAGTATTGGCCCATATTATATTAGGCACTCCTTTTGTAGTAATAACAGTTACAGCAACACTTTCAGGTTTTGATCATAGTGTAACTCGAGCAGCCTCAAGTTTGGGAAGTAATCCAGTTAATACATTTATGAAAATTACATTACCTTTGATACTTCCTGGTGTGATCTCAGGAGGGTTGTTTGCATTTGTTACATCATTTGACGAAGTAGTTGTTGTGTTATTTTTAGCAGGATTAGAGAATACGACTATTCCCGTTCAAATGTGGACAGGTTTAAGAGAACAGTTAAGTCCAACTATTCTTGCAGTTGCAACATGTTTAATTGTTTTATCGACTTTGATTTTAGTCACAGCAGAACTACTAAGAAGAAGATCCGAGAGATTAAGAGGAATAAATAGATAATTTACCTAAATAAACTTTTCATATATAGAACTTAGAGTGCAAATCAAAAAAGTGGTTATTATTGGATCTGGTACTATGGGCAGCGGTATTGCTGCTCATTTATGTAATGCAAATGTACCAGTAACATTATTAGATTTAACCACAGAAATAAGTACAAATGCTAGAGATAGAATTTACAAATCAAGACCACCATTGTTAATTGATAAATCTAAAATTAATAATATCAAAGTAGGAAATATTTCTGATGATTTTAATGCTGTTAAAGAGGCCGATTGGGTAGTAGAAGCAGTTGTTGAGAGAATAGATATTAAACATCAAATATACGATAAAATATTTAAATCCAGAAAAGATGGAGCTATAGTTTCATCAAACACTTCCTCAATTCCAATCAAAGTACTTTCTGAAAATCTAACCAATGAACAAAAAAAAGATTTTTGTATTACGCACTTTTTTAATCCTGTTCGATACATGGGTTTGTTAGAAATTGTTAAAAATGAAAATAATGATTTAGAAAAAATAAATGCACTTCAAAAATTTTGTGAGATTGAACTTGGTAAAGGTGCAATAGTCTGTAACGATACTCCAGGTTTTTTAGGAAATAGGGTTGGTGTATATGCTATGCAAATAGCAATGACTGAGGCCTTCAAAATGAAATTAACTGTTGAAGAAGCTGACGCAATTTTTGGAAGACCTATGGGAATTCCTAAAACGGGTGTATTTGGTTTATATGATTTAATCGGCATTGATTTAATGGCTGATGTACTAAAAAGTTTTATAAAAGAATTACCTAAAACTGATAAATTTCATGAGGTTGCTCAAGAAATCCCTTTAATTAAAAAACTAATTGAAACTGGTTATACTGGCCGAAAAGGCAAAGGTGGTTTTTTTAGAATAAATAAAGAAGGAGGTGTAAAAATTTTAGAGGCATTAAATCTAGAAACAGGAGATTATTCACCGAGTAAAAAAATTGATGTTAAGTCTGATAAAGTTGATCTTAAAAAATTAATTAACCGAGATGATAAGTATGGAAAATATGCCTGGTCAGTGATTTCAAAAATAATTAAGTATTCATCTTCATTAGTACCTGAGATTACAGACGAATTTAACGATATTGATGAAGCAATGAGACTTGGTTTTAATTGGTCTAAAGGACCATTTGAGATGCTTGAAGAAATTGGAATAGAAAATTTTTTCAATAAAATTGATGAGTATGAAGGTAATAAATTTTTAGAAAGTCTTGCAAAATCTAAAAATGAAAATTTTTATGGAGAAAGACAAAAATATACAAAAATTGAAACTTTAGGAAAAGTTAAAAGAAAAGCTCAAAGTTTTGATGGAAATAGCTCTGCTCAAGTTTATAAATTTCCAGACTATAACATTGTTGAGTTTACCACTAAAGCAAACGCTCTAGATTATGACTCTATGGATGCTTTAAAAAAAGCAACTGATAAACCTTTAATTATTATTAATGAAAGTATGCAATTCTCTGCAGGGGTAAATTTAAGTTATACGATGGATTTTGCAAATAAAGGCGATTTTAAATCTATTGAAAAATTTATTAAATATTTTCAAGAAACATGTAAAGAGCTTAAGTATTCAAAATATCCAGTAATATCTGCACCTTCAGGTTTAACTTTAGGAGGAGGCTTTGAAGTTCTTGTGCAAAGTAATTTTGTGGCATCGCACACAAATATTGTAATTGGTTTAGTTGAGACAATAGTAGGGTTGATACCAGCTGGTGGTGGTTGCAAAGAAATGTTAGCAAGATGGCAGAATACAGAAGAAAGTAAAAAAGATCCTCATTTTGCTCCATTAAAAGTTTTTGACATCATTGGCTATGGTAAGACGGCAACTTCACCAGTAGAGGCAGAACCTTTAAAATATCTTAAGCCAGAAGATAAAAGAATAATGAATAGAAATAGTTTACTCGAAGCATCAAAGCAAATTTTAAATGAAAACAGAGATTTTAAATCACCATCTGAATTAGTATTCAATTTGCCAGGTGAGAGTGTTAGGGGCGAAATGCACAAAGTTTTAGATAAACTTTACAATGATAAAGTTATACTAGATCACGGCATGGTAGTTGCTAAAGAATTAGCATATGTACTAAGTGGTGGAGATACATCAATAGACAAACAACTTTCAGAAGACGATTTGTATAAATTAGAGCTAGATGCTTTTATGAAGCTTATTGAAACCCCTAAAACCCAGGAAAGAATAAAACATACTCTTGCAACTGGAAAACCTTTAGTTAATTAGTTTTCTAATAATTGAAATTCTTTAATATAATCAGGCCGTAATACATAATCTGTTTTATTACCAACTTTAATTTTTTTTAAAGCATCTAAACCAAACACTACTTTACCAACCGGTGTATATTCCCCCTGGTATAAGGGAATATCTTTTAAGATAATAAAGAATTCACTATCCTCAGTATCAAATTTCCCCCTGGCCATAGCAACAGTTCCAGCTTTAAATTCGTAATCATTACTTAATTCTGATTTTAATTTACCAAGCTTAGACGTACCACTTCCAATTTTAAAATAATTTATTTTATCATGATAACCAAACTCAAGATCACCTGCTTGAACCAAAGTATTTTCTATAACACGATAAAATGCTGAATTATTATATAAACCTGAATTAACAAAATATTTAAATCTTTCAACTGATTTGGGTGAAATTTTAGGATAAAGTTCAATTGCAACTTTTCCACATTCTACATCCATGATAGCTAAATTTTTTGGATCTTTAATTTCAAGCTCATTTAAATCAAGTTGTTTAATAAATAAACATTTATTTTTAATCAAATAAAAAGAACCAAAAGTAAAAACTGCTAATGAAATTAGAAAGGTAAATAATATTTTTTCTGATAATGATGATTTAATTTTTTTAATCATTAAAATATGAAGTTATTATCAATCAATTTTAAATTTTTTTTTAAATATTTGACTTTATTTTTTAAAATTAAATCATTCTCAATTTTTTTTTCTACTAATTCTTTATTGGTCATAAGAAAGGAAAAAATTTCAGCCATATCCTCTGAAGGAATAGATTTTGAATATTCTGTTAAAAATCCATCTGTATTTTTATAGACACTAAGATCAGTACGATCTGAACAAGTTGAACAATCCGCATATTTAAAAGACGCTTTATTAAATTTAGACCATAAAGCTTCATCAAATATCATGTTGTGCTTTGCTTGTATCATATGGAAGAATTCATGGTGGATCATTCTTTCAAAGTATTTTTGATTGAAGTTAATATCTAATATTAATGACCTTTTAAGAATGTTTGGCACTCCTCCTGTATTAATTGATGAAACACTAAGATTTTCACACAAAATAATGAATTTGAGATTATTCTTAATTAAAAAATCTGCATTATATTTATCTAAATTTTTCTCAATAACTGGATATTTTTTATCTAAATTATTTTTTTTTGACCTATCGCAATAAATATTTTTTTTTAATCCTATTTTAAAGTTTTTCTCAGCATATAAATATCTTAATCCATTTGAACTATTCGTATTATAGATTTCTAGATTAGGGATTTTTAACAAATTAAAAATTTCATTCGCATTTACTAGTGAAATATTAAATATTAGTATTATAGAAATTATATATTTCATTAGATTATTATAGACGAATAAAGCTAGATAATATTTACTTAGTTTTAAAATAAAATGAAAAAAGAAAAAAATAAAAATCCAATTCAGCCAGTAAGTGGCACAAAAGTTCCAAGATATGCTGGCCCGTCTACATTTGCTAGATTGCCTGAGTTAAGAGATGTTGAAAGCTGCGATGTAGCAATAGTTGGTGTGCCCTTTGATGCGGGAACAAGTTACAGACCTGGAGCAAGATTTGGACCACAAAGTATTCGTCAAGCCTCAAGACATTTAAGAACAAATTATCATCCAAGTTATGATGTTGAGCCCTTTAAAATTCAACAGGTGGCTGACGCAGGTGATATAGCTTGTAATCCATTTAGTATTGATGAAGCCATCAAGCAAATAGAAGTAGGAGCTACAGATTTATTAAAAAAAGTAGGTGGTATTATCAGTTTAGGCGGTGACCACACAATTGCTGTTCCTTTGTTAAGAGCAATAAATAAAAAAAATAATGGCCCAGTCTCTTTAGTACATTTTGATGCTCACTTAGATACATGGGATACATACTTTGGGGCACCTTATACTCATGGCACTCCTTTTAGAAGAGCTAGAGAGGAAGGATTGTTTTTAGATGACGCTTCAATGCATGTCGGTATTCGAGGACCCCTCTATAGCAGAGACGATATAAAAAATGATGAAAGTTTTGGTTTTAAAATAATTCATTGTGATGAATTTCAAACTGAAGGGACAGATAAAATAGCAGAAAGAATTAGAAAAAGAGTTGGAGACAATCCATTATACCTTTCAATTGATATTGATGTGCTAGATCCTGCTTTTGCTCCTGGAACAGGTACACCTGAAATTGCAGGAATGACAACTAGAGAGATGGTAAATGTTTTAAGAGGCTTATCAGGTTTGAATCTTGTGTCAGCTGATGTTGTGGAGGTTTCTCCAGCTTACGACCATGCAGAAGTTACTTCGCTGGCTGCAGCAACAATAGTGTATGAATTAACTAATTTGTTTGCAAAAACATAAAGAGAGGATAGTTTTCTCAAATGTTAGAAAAAAGAAATTTTTATATAAACGGTTCGTGGGTTGCTCCAAAAAAACCGAGCGATATTGAAGTAATTAATCCAGCCACAGAAAAAGCTTGCGCAGTAATTTCACTTGGAAGTAAAGATGATGTTAATGATGCAGTGCTCTCTGCGAAAGATGCATTCAAAACTTGGGGATATTCAACAAGAGAGGACAGAATTGCTCTATTGGAAACATTTTACACCTTATATAAGAAAAGATGGAACGATATAACCGATGCCATTATTCAAGAAATGGGAGCACCTAAGGATTTTGCATCAAAACTTCAAACTGGAACTGGCGCAAGTCATACAAAATCTTTTATAAGGTATTTAAAAGAATTTGAATTTGAAAAGCCATTAGGTGAGCATGCGAAAAATCAAAGATTAATATATGAGCCAAAAGGAGTTTGTGCGTTAATTACTCCCTGGAACTGGCCAATGAACCAGGTCACTTTAAAAGTAATTCCAGCTTTAGCATCTGGCTGTACTATGATTTTAAAACCGTCAGAATTAGCACCGCTTTCAGCCATGATACTTGCAGAACTAATTGATGAAGCAAAATTTCCAAAAGGGGTCTTTAATTTAGTAAACGGTGATGGAGCCACAACTGGAGATGCTTTAACAAGTCATCCAGATGTAAATATGATCTCATTTACAGGATCAACTAGAGCAGGTGCATTAATATCCCAAAATGCAGCAAAAGATTTTAAAAGAGTTAGTTTAGAATTAGGTGGCAAGGGAGCAAATATTATCTTTAAAGATGCAGATCCAGGGGCCATTGAAAGAGGTGCTTTAAGATGCTTTAGAAACTCAGGTCAATCTTGCAATGCTCCAACAAGAATGTTGGTTGAAAAATCCATGTATGGTGAAGCAATAGAAAGACTAAAAAAATACACAAATGAATTTAAAGTGGATGATCCAAAAAAAGAAGGTGAACATATAGGCCCTGTAATTTCTGAAACACAATTTAATAAGATTCAAACTTTAATTCAAAAAGGAATAGATGAAGGTGCAAAATTAGTTGCTGGTGGGCCAGGAAAACCAGACGGCATGGATAACGGTTATTATGTAAAACCGACTGTATTTGCAGATGTTAATAATCAAATGGAAATTGCTCGAACAGAAATATTTGGTCCAGTTTTATCAGTAATACCATTTGAAACTGAGGAAGAAGCAATAGAAATTGCTAATGATACTGATTATGGTTTAACAAATTATATTCAAAGTAAAGACCCTGAAAAAATAAGAAGACTTGCTAGAAAACTAAGATCTGGAATGGTTGATGTAAATGGTGCCGGTATTGCAGTAGATGCTCCCTTTGGTGGATTTAAGCATTCTGGTATTGGAAGAGAAGCAGGTAAAGAAGGTTTATTAGAATTCTTGGAAGTAAAATCAGTAGGTGGGTGGAGTTAATTTAAAGAAGATTTTTCTTTAATTCCTTCAAGTAGTTTTAAACACTTTTTCAATTCATCTAATATTATAAATTCATCAATTTTGTGGGCTTGTTCGATAGAACCTGGGCCACAAACAACTGTACTTATTCCTATTTCTTGAAACAAACCTGCCTCAGTTCCAAAAGATACAACTTGTCTAGAGTTATCACCTGTTAAACTTGAAATTAATTCACAAGCATCAGATTTATCTTTGCGATCAAATCCAATTATTTCTCCAATAACTTTTTTTTCAATAGAGGAGCTAGAAAAAACTTTTTTCATTTCTGGTATCAAAACTTCATTTGCATATTTATCTAATTCTTGATTTAAAAATATTGCATCTTCTTTAACCACTGGTCTTGTTTCCCAATTGACATGGCATTTATCTGCAATCACGTTGTGAGCAATTCCTCCAAAAATTCCTCCTATTGAAAGAGTTGAATGAGGAGGATCGAATATAGAATCTTTTGGAGCTCTATCTTTGAGGACATTTCTTAGTTCAATCAATTTGTTTACATATCTTGAAGCGTATTCAACAGCACTCACACCCTTATGTGGTGCTGAACTATGACCTGCTAAACCTTTAAAATAAGTTGTGTATTCGTAACATCCTTTGTGAGCATCAATAATTTTCATATTTGTAGGTTCACCAACAATACAAATTCCATCTTTAATTTCTCTTTTTTTTAATTCCTTTATGAGAATAGGGGCTCCTTGGCATGCTGTTTCTTCATCAAAAGTGAAAGAAAAATGAATATCTCTATCGAGATTAGATTTTGAATAAATTGGTGCAAAAGCTAATGTGCACGCAATAAAGCCCTTCATATCACATGACCCTCTTCCATAAAGTTTGTCTCCTTTAATTGTTGCCTTAAACGGATCTGTAGACCAACCTTTAGACACGGGTACAACATCTGTATGTCCAGATAAAATTATAGGCTTTTTATTGCTGGGTTTTTTAGATTTAATTGTTGCAAACAAATTAACTCTTTTTTTATCTTCATCAAAAGTCCTAAAAGAAGTGGCACCAAGTTTTTTTAATATATTATCACAATAATCAATTAGAGAATTGTTGTCTTCCCCTGAAATTGTTTTAAAGGCTATTAGGTCAGTTAAAATCTTTACTGAGTTATCAAACAAAACATCTAAATTATTTTCTGTACTCATATTTAGGTTTCATTATATATTAATTATATGAAAGAACAAATAACCTACGATATTTTTGATAAAGTTGACATTAGGGTTGGAACAGTAATTTCAGTTGAAAAAAATGAAAAAGCAAGAAAACCTTCACTAGTTGTCAAAGTAGATTTTGGTGACAAGATTGGAATTAAACAATCTTCAGCTCAAATAACTCATTATTATAATGAAGAAAATTTAAAAGGAAAACAAGTTATAGGAGTTTGCAATTTCCCAGAAAAAAATATTGCTGGAGTAGTTTCTCAAGTTCTTATTCTTGGATCAATTGATAAAGAAGGAAAAGTAATATTAGTCCACCCATCTCAAAAATCTGAGAATGGACTTCCTATAGCATAAAAAATGCACCCAGAAATTTTATCTATCACTCTATTTGGAATTGTAGCTGCGTTTACTCCTGGACCAAATAACTTTATAGCGTTTTACTCAGGATTTAATTTTGGAATAAAAAAAACAATCCCACTCATAATCGGTGTTACTTTAGGATTTCCTTTTCTTTTGTTATGTGTTGCCTTAGGGTTGATAAACATATTTAAGCTTTATCCATTAATTCAAGAAATATTAAAATATTTAGGAACGTTATTTTTAATTTATTTGGCTTATAAAATTTCATTTTCAAAATCTACTAATGTAGAAAATAAAGACAAAAATCCCGTAAAATTTATTAACACTTTTGTTTTTCAATTTTTAAATCCAAAGGGAGTAATTGCATCAGTAATTGTTGTTTCTACTTATCTAAATCCAGGTGAAAATTTTGTAAATTTTACGACTCAAATTATTATTTTAGCTTTAATCGTTTCAGTAACCAGTATCACCCTTTGGACATTTATGGGCAAATTCATAAGGAAATTTGCGACAAATCAGAAATATATTAATTATTTTAATTATGTTATGTCACTGATTCTTTTAATAAGCATAATAACTTTTTATTTATAACATGACCCCAGGAAACAAAAATTCATATAATTCACTCAAAAAAATTTCAATAAATAATAAAAACTACAAATATTATTCTTTAATGGTGGCTGAAAAAAATGGTCTAAAGGGTATATCAAAGCTTCCAAAATCTTTAAAAGTTCTCTTGGAGAATCTACTTAGGTATGAGGATGATTTATCAGTAAATAAAAATCAAATAGATTCTATTAAAAATTGGTTAAAAACAAAAAAATCAAATACGGAAATTGCTTATAGACCTGCAAGAGTTTTACTTCAGGATTACACTGGAATTCCAGCAGTCGCAGACTTGGCTGCAATGAGAGAAGCAGTTAAAGATAAAAATAAAGATCCCAACACAATTAATCCATTATCTTCAGTTGATCTTGTAATTGATCACTCAGTTCAAGTTGATCAATCTGCGAAAGCAGACTCTTTTGAAAAAAACGTTGATATCGAATTTAAAAGAAATGCAGAAAGGTATTCATTTTTAAAGTGGGGACAACAAGCTTTTAATAATTTTAGAATAGTACCTCCTGGAACTGGAATTTGTCACCAAGTAAACTTAGAATATTTATCTAAAGTAGTTTGGTCAGAGGAATTTAAAGGTGAAAATTATCTTTTTCCTGACACTTTAGTTGGTACTGATAGTCATACAACTATGGTTAACGGATTATCAGTTTTAGGTTGGGGTGTTGGAGGTATTGAAGCGGAGGCTGGAATGCTAGGCCAACCTATATCAATGTTAATTCCAGAAGTTATAGGATTTGAAATTAAAAATAAAATGCCTGAAGGAACTACTGCAACAGACTTAGTTTTAACAGTTGTTAAGATGTTAAGAGACAAAGGGGTTGTAGGAAAATTTGTTGAATTTTATGGTGAAGGTTTAAAAAATTTAACTCTTGCTGACAGAGCAACTATAGCAAATATGGCTCCTGAATATGGAGCAACTTGTGGTTTTTTTCCTATAGATGATGAAACTTTAAAATATTTAAAATTTTCAGGAAGAGATCAGCACACAGTCGATATTGTCGAGAAGTATGCAAAAGAACAGGGACTATGGGCAAGTAACGATATTATTTTTACAGATACACTTACATTAGATATGTCTTTAATTGTACCCACTATCTCAGGTCCTAAAAGACCACAAGATAAAGTTTTATTAACAGATGCGCCAACGTCATTTAAAAAAGTATTGGGGGAAGCAACAAATAAAAAAGAAAAATCAGTTGCAAAGGTTTTAAATTCTGATTTTGAAATAAAAGATGGCTCTATACTTATTGCAGCAATAACTTCTTGTACAAATACTTCAAACCCAAATGTTTTAATTGGAGCAGGTTTGTTAGCTAAAAAAGCAGTTGAGTTTGGATTGGAGGTTAAGCCATGGGTTAAAACTTCATTGGCACCAGGGTCCCAGGTCGTTACAGATTACTTGGCTAAAGCTGGACTAAATACTTATCTAGATAAATTAGGCTTTAATTTAGTAGGTTATGGATGCACTACTTGTATTGGTAATTCAGGTCCATTAGCAGATAATATTGTTGAGGCTATTCAAAAAGAAAATATTTATGCAGTCTCAGTTTTATCAGGTAATAGAAATTTTGAAGGAAGAATTTCCCCTCATATAAAGGCTAATTATTTAGCATCACCACCTTTAGTTGTTGCCTATGCTTTAGCTGGTTACATGGAGTTTGATTTATACAAAGACTCTTTAGGAAAGGATAAAGATGGTAATGACATTTATTTAAAAGATATATGGCCTTCAAATGATGAAATTGAAAATACTTTAAAACAATCTTTAAATGCTGAGATGTTTATTAACAGATATTCAAATGTTTCAGAAGGACCAAGTCAATGGCAAAAAATTAAAACTGATCATAGCAGTATTTACAATTGGGACAAAGGCTCAACGTATGTAAAAAAACCACCGTTTTTTGACTCTTTGCCAGACGAGCCAGAGGGATTTAAAGAAATAAAAGATGCAAGACCTTTGTTGATATTAGGTGATATGGTTACAACAGATCACATTTCTCCAGCAGGGAGCATTCAAAAAGATAGTCCAACAGGTGAGTACTTCATGGAGCATCAGATTTTACCAAAAGACTATAATTCATATGGATCAAGAAGAGGAAACCACGAAGTAATGATGAGAGGAACTTTTGCTAATATCAGAATAAGAAATGAAATGGCTCCAGGAACTGAAGGTGGATTTACAAAATTGTATCCTGAAGGAAAAGTTTTATCTGTTTATGATGCGGTAGAGGAATACAAAAAAAGAGGTACTGATTTAATTGTAATAGGTGGTAAAGAATATGGAACTGGTTCTTCAAGAGATTGGGCTGCTAAAGGAACAAAATTATTAGGAGTTAAAGCAGTATTAGCTGAAAGTTTTGAAAGAATTCATAGATCAAATCTAATTGGAATGGGTGTTTTACCTTTACAATTTATAAATGAAGTTAATAGAAAAAATCTAAATTTGATAGGTTCAGAATTAATAAGTATTATTGATATTGAAAAAGGAATTAATCCATCTGATGAAGTAATGGTAGAAATT
>CACLDI010000009.1 GCA_902605605.1 uncultured Pelagibacteraceae bacterium | reverse complement strand
TTAAGAAGAGGTTCAGCTGCCTGTTATCTTCCAGTTGATCATCCAGAAATAGAAGAGTTCATAGAAATGAGAAGACCAACTGGTGGCGACCCGAACAGAAAAGCATTAAATTTACATCATGGTGTTTTAGTTTCAGATGCATTCATGAGAGCTGTAGAAACTGACGAACAATGGGCATTAAAAAGTCCTGCTGATGGAACAGTTCAACAAACTATTTCTGCAAGAAATTTGTGGATAAGATTATTAACTGCAAGAATAGAGACTGGTGAACCATATATAATTTATATTGATACTGTTAATAGACAAATACCACAGCATCATAAATTAGCTAATCTGACGGTTAAAACCTCTAACTTGTGCAGTGAAATCACTTTACCAACAGGAATAGATAAAGACGGTAGAGATAGAACAGCAGTTTGTTGCTTGTCATCTTTAAATTTAGAAAAATACGATGAGTGGAAAGATGATCCAAATATGATCAATGATGTTATGAGATTTTTAGATAATGTTTTATCCGATTTTATAAATAAAGCTCCAGATCAATTTAAAGATGCAAAGTATTCAGCTGAAAGAGAGCGAAGTGTTGGATTAGGTGTAATGGGCTTCCATTCATTTCTACAAAAAAATAGAATTCCATTAGAGTCTGTAATGGCTAAGTCTTGGAATAAAAAAATATTTAAAGATATAGATGCAAAAGTAAATCAGGCTTCTAAGGATTTAGCAGAAGAAAGGGGTGCATGTCCCGATGCTGCAGAATATGGTTATCAAGAGAGATTTTCTAATAAAACTGCGATAGCTCCGACAGCTTCAATTTCTATTATTTGTGGTGGAGCATCACCAGGAGTAGAACCTATTGCTGCTAACAGTTATACGCATAAAACTTTGTCAGGTTCATTTAATGTTAAAAACAGATACTTAGAGGAAATATTAGAAAGCCACGGCAAAAATGATGATGAAACGTGGTCAAGTATCACAACAAACCAAGGTTCGGTGTCACATTTAGACTTTCTAACTGATTTAGAAAAAGATGTTTTTAAGACAGCATTTGAGTTAAACCAAAATTGGATTATTGAGTTAAGTGGAGATAGAACTCCATTTATATCTCAAGCTCAATCAGTTAATTTATTTTTACCTGCTGATGTACATAAAAAAGAACTTCATAAAATTCATTTTGATGCTTGGAAAAAAGGGTTAAAAAGCCTTTATTACTGTAGATCAAAATCAATTCAAAGAGCTGAAAATATCAATGATGCAAAATCAACAGATATTATGGCTAACGTTTATAAAAACAAATCAACCAAAACCGAAGAAACAGAATACGAGGAGTGTTTATCATGTCAGTAGCTGAAAAAATAAATTCAGAAATTATACAATCTGAAAAAAAAGAAATTATTCAACCAAAAAAAATGGGATTACTTGTTGAGAACCCAGTTTATAAACCATTTAGATACCCATGGTGTTATGATGCTTGGTTAACTCAACAAAGAATTCATTGGTTACCTGAAGAGGTTCCATTGGGAGATGATGTAAGAGATTGGCAAAAAAATTTATCACAATCAGAAAAAAATTTACTAACACAAATCTTTAGATTTTTTACTCAAGCTGATGTTGAGGTAAACAATTGTTACTTAAGACATTACACAACAGTTTTTAAACCAACTGAAGTTTTAATGATGATGACCGCTTTTGCATCAATGGAAACAGTTCATGTTGCTGCTTACTCACATCTTTTAGATACAATTGGAATGCCTGAGTCAGAATATTCTGCTTTCATGAAGTACAAAGAGATGAAAGATAAATATGATTATATGCAAAACTTTAATGTAAATTCCAAAGAAGATATTGCCAAAACAGTTGCTGTATTTAGTGCATTTACTGAAGGCCTCCAGCTTTTTGCAAGTTTTGCTATCTTGTTAAACTTTCCAAGACATAACAAGATGAAAGGTATGGGCCAAATTGTTACTTGGTCTGTAAGAGATGAAACTCTTCACTGCAACTCTATGATCAGAGTTTTTAAAGAATTCATTAACGAAAATCCTGAGATATGGACACCAAAATTAAAAAAAGAACTTTACGAAGCTTGCAGAACAATTATAGAGCATGAGGATGCTTTTATTGATTTAGCTTTTGAAATGGGTCCAATGGAAGGTTTAACTGCAAAAGATGTTAAGGATTATATTAGATTTATAGCTAATAGAAGACTAGTTCAACTCGGTTTAGAGGCAATTTATGATGTCGACAAAAATCCTCTAGGATGGCTAGATACTATGCTTAATGCTGTTGAACACATGAACTTTTTTGAAGGACGTGCAACTGAATATTCTAAAGCATCAACTCAAGGCACATGGGTTGAAGCATTTAGTTAATCCGCTTGAAATATAAAAGATATTTTAGAAAAACAAGTCTTAAACAAAAAGGACATGGCGAATTCTTTTTAAATGAAGTTTTAAGAAAAAAACCTAAATATTTTCTAGAAATTGGTGTATTTCATGGAGTTACAGCTAGAAACGTATGTGAGTTACTTTATAAAATACATCAAGAAGACTTTAAATATATTGGATTAGATCTGTTTGAAAAAAATAGTCAAAATGTTGATGAAGTTATTCCAAATACAAACTTTAACAATCCATTTAAAAAAATATATTTCCAATATATTAAAAAACAAGATCCTTATAGTTTAGAAGCAGTCGAGGATTTACTGAAAAAGTTTAAGAAAAACACTTATTTAATAAAAGGCAATTCAAATAAACTTTTAAAAAAAATAGAAATGTCTAAAGTTGATTTTGTTTTTTTAGATGGAGGGCACGATTATAACACTGTTGTTAATGATCTAAACTCCTGTTTTGAAGTGATTGATACAAATGGGACAGTAATTTGTGATGACTATAATCTTGGCTCAGCACCAGGAGTAAGAAAAGCTATAGACGAGTTTGTGAAAAAAAATAAATTCAAATGTGAAATTATTTGTGATGGTAGATTTGCAAGGATAGAAAAATTATCTTTGGTTTAACTGCAAAACTTTCCTGTGTTTGCTGCCTTTATAGCTTGCCAAAGGTCTAATAAGTTTGTTTGCAGCATGCTGCTCCATAATATGAGCAGACCACCCAGTTATTCTTGAAATGACAAAAATTGGGGTAAAAAAATCAGTATCAAAACCCATCAAGTGATATGTGGGTCCTGTAGGATAGTCTACATTTGGGTGAATATTTTTTTCTTTAATCATAACTTTTTCAACAATGTCATAAATTTTTTCAAATTTTTTATCTTTTTTAAGTTTTGCAACTTTTCCAAAATACTGCCTCATAGTTGGAACCCTAGAATCTCCAGATTTGTAAACTCTATGACCAAAGCCCATAACCACTTCTTTATTTTTTAAGGCATTATTAATCCATTTTAATGCATTCTCAGGCTTTTTAATTTTATTCATCATATGCATAACTTCTTCATTAGCACCACCATGCAATGGTCCTTTTAAGCTTGCAATAGCTCCTGTGATTGCTCCATGAATATCCGACAAACTACTTGTTATGGTTCTTGCTGTAAACGTGGAAACATTAAAACTGTGTTCAGCATAAAGAATTAGCGATACATCAAATGCTTTTACAATTTCTTTTTGTGGGACTTTTCCAAAACACATGTAAAAAAAATTCTCAGCAAAAGTTAAATTTTTTTTAGGCTTAATTATTTTTTTACCACTCCTTATTCTGTAAAATGCTGCTAAGGCAGTAGGGGTCTTTGCAAAAATTCTTAAAGCTTTTCTCATATTTGCTTCAGGTGAAGAGTCTTGAGTTTCTTTATCTTCTAACCCCATAACACTTACAGCAGTTCTAGCAACATCCATAGGATGAGATTTTTTTGGCATATGTTTTATAATTTCATATAAATTTTTTGACAAATCTCTGTTATTTTTTTCCTCTTTTTCAAATTTTCTAAGCTCTATTGTGTTTGGCAAATCTTTATTTAAAATTAAGTAAGCAACCTCCTCAAATTTACAGTATTCACATAAATCTTGAGCAGCATAGCCTCTGTAGGTTAGAGAATTAATTTCAGGCATAACTTTAGAGACTTCCGTCTCATCAACCACAATACCTAATAAACCTTTTTTAATATCTTCACTCATTATTCATGTCCTTCCGTACTAAAGTTATAAATTTTTTCATCTAATGAATTATACTTTTCGTAATCAACAAGCTCATATAGTCTTTTTCTAGTTTGCATCTTATCTATTATGTTATTCTGATGTCCATTTGCATAAATGTCTCTCAAACCATCTTCTACATTTTTCATTGCCAATCTTTGAGTAGTTACTGGGTAAATAACAATATTAAATCCCATATTTTCTAATTTCTTATAATCAAACAATTTAGATTTCCCAAATTCAGTCATGTTAGCCAGCAAATAGCATTTAAGTTTTTCTCTTACTTTTTCAAAATCTTTTTCATCTTGGAGTGCTTCAGGAAAAATGATTTCTGCACCTGCATCAACGTAGGCTTTACACCTTTCAATCATTTTATCAATTCCTTCAACACCTTTTGCATCTGATCGAGCAATAATTTTGAAATTTGGATCTTTTTTAGCCGCAACACATTCTTTAATTTTTTTTACCATTGCGTCAGTTGAAATCAATTCTTTGTTATCTAAATGTCCACATCTTTTTCTTTCTATTTGATCTTCTAAATGTACTCCTGTAATTCCAAATTCTTCAAAAGTTTCAATAGTTTCTTTGCAAGATTTGAATCCCGTATCAATATCAACAATAGTTGGAAGATTTGTCACTCTTGATATCAGGTAAGATCTTGTACTTACATCTTGTAAAGTAGTAAGTCCTATGTCAGGAAAACCTAAATCATTAGCCATTACTCCTCCAGAAACATAGACTGCATCATAACCTATCTCTTCGATTAATTTTGCTGTTAAGGGATTGTATGCACCTGGGACTCTTAAAATCTTATTTGATTTTAGTTTTAGATCAAAATCTATTCTTTTTTGGCTTGGCTCTTTTTCAATGAAATGCATTAAAAAATTCCTTTTTTTAGATTTCTTTTTAATCTACTTTTTTTGATTTCTAAATTTAATTTATGTAATTGACCAGATTTTAAATTTTTTAAATTTTGTACATTCTTTATAAAACGGTTACTTTCGTTTTTATCAAGAATTCCCTCAGTAAGGGTTAAAAATTTATTAATATAATTTTGTCTTTTAAACGGTCTTGCACCATAAGGATGCGCATCAGCTCTATCAAGCTGCTCAGTGATTTTTTTTCCATTATTTAAAGTTATAACTACTTTGGCACCAAATGACTTATTTTTTGGGTTAGGGTCGTGATATTTTTTTGTCCATTTCTTATCTTCATAAGTTTTTATTGATCTCCAAATTTTAATTGTACTTTTTCTATTTGCTCTAGATTTCGTATAAGATTTAACATGGTGCCAATCACCATCTTCTAATGCAACTGCAAATATATACATAATTGAGTGGTCAAGAGTTTCTCGACTCGCATTTGGTTCCATTTTCTGTGGGTCATTAGCTCCAGTTCCAATCACAAAGTGAGTATGGTGACTAGTATAAATGTCAATTTTTTTAATTAGGTTTAAATTTGGTATTTTTATTTTTAATTTTTTTGCAAGATCAATTAATGCCTGGGATTGATATTCGGCAGAATATTCTTTTGTATAGGTTTCCAGTATAGCTTTTTTACTTTCACCTTTTTTTGGTAAAGGAACTTTGTAATTTGCTTTTTTACCGTCTAATATTCTTGCTATTACACTATCCTCACCTTCATATATTGGACTTGGTGCTCCTTCTCCTCGCATAACTCTGTCGACAGCCTCAATAGCGAGCTTACCTGCATGAGCAGGGGCATATGCTTTCCAGCTAGAAATTTCTCCTTTTCTAGATTGTCTTGTAGATATAGTAGTATGGAGAGCTTGTTGAACAGCTTGATAAATTGTTTCTGTATTTAGTTTTAACATTGAACCTAGACCTGCAGCTACACTTGGACCTAGATGAGCAATATGATCAACTTTATGTTTATGCAAACAAATACCTTTGACTAAGTTTACTTGAACTTCGTATGCTGTGATAATTCCTCTTAAAAGATCTAAACCACTTTTTTTATTTTGTTGTGCAACAGCTAATATCGGTGGAATATTATCACCTGGATGACTGTAATCAGCTGCTAAAAAAGTATCATGAAAATCTAGCTCTCTAACAGCAGTACCATTTGACCAAGCTGCCCACTCACAATCAAATTTTAAATTTGAATTTACTCCAAACAATGTTGCACCGTTTTTCCTTGAATGTTTAAGTGCCATTTCTCTTGATGAGATAACTGGTCGTCTATTTAAAGAAGCAACAGCAACAGAGGCATTATCAATAATTCTATTGATAACCATTTCAATTGAGTCCTTGTTAAGTTTTGCATTATCACTAGCAATTTCAGCAATTTTCCATGCAAGCTGTTTCTTCTTTGGTAAATGAATTTTTGATGGATAAACCTTAACACTATGTAATAACAAAATAACTCCTTTGAGACATTTTGTTTTAATAGTTAAATTAAATTAATCAATATTAAAGATATTTTGATATTATTTTTTCAATACCAATAAAGTCTTTTATTAAGTGATTATGATAAATTTCATCAATATTTTTTTCTGTATATCCATCTTCCAATAAAATCATCGGAATTTCTGCTGCTTTTGCAGCATTTGCATCCGTTTCACTATCACCAATCATTATTGTTTTTTTTAAGTCTCCATCTAATATCTCAACCACTGAGGTTAGATGTCTTGGATCTGGTTTGCAATAATTAAAAGTATCTGAACCAGCAACATATTCAAAGTAATCATAAATTCCAATTTTTTTTAAAAGGTCGTTGGATAAATGCTCTTGCTTATTGGTACAAACAGCCATTGATATATTATCTTCTTTGCACCATTTCAAAAACTCTTTAACTCCACTAATCAATGTACTTTCATTGATTATATTTTTTCCGTAAAAATCTACAAACTCACTTACCATTTCTTTTTTAATTTTTTCATCATTCACTTTACTAAATTCTTTTTTAGCTTGACCCCAAATAGATCTGCCAATCATAGCACCCGCACCTTTGCCAACAAGATTTCTTATTTGTTCTGTAGATTTAGTTGGATAACCAAATTTTTTCATTACATGATTATGAGCATGCATTAGATCTGGTGCAGTATCAACAAGAGTACCATCTAGATCAAATAAAATAGTGAATTTTTGTTTCATTATAAAAGTATTTTAAAGAAATAATTTGTGAATTAATTAAGTTATATACTTAATGTAAACAAAAATTAAATGAAACCTTTAAATTCACAAAAAGTTCAAATTAAGTTAAGAAATAAATTTTTAAAAGCAGGTGTTAAAATGTTAGGCCCTGAAACAATTTTCTTTTGTAAAGATACAAAAATTGGAAAAAATGTTTCCATTGAGCCCTATGTTGTTTTTGGTCCAAAAGTAAAAATTGGAAACAATGTTAAAATTAAATCTTTTTCACATATAGAGGCATGTCAAATTGAAAATAAAGTTGAGATAGGTCCCTATGCACGTATAAGACCTGAAACAATTCTTAAAGAAGGTTCTAAAATAGGTAATTTTGTTGAAGTAAAAAAAAGTACTGTTGGAAAAAAATCAAAGGTAAATCATTTATCTTATATTGGTGACACTGAAATAGGTAAAACTGTAAATGTTGGCGCTGGTACCATTACTTGTAACTACGATGGTGTTAAAAAAAGTAAAACAAAAATAAAAGATAAAGTATTTATAGGATCAAATTCTTCATTAGTTGCACCAGTCATAATTGAGGATAGAAGTATTGTTGGAGCAGGTTCAGTTATCACAAAGAATGTATCTAAAAAATCTTTAGCACTAACTAGATCTTTACAAACAGAAATCAAAAATTATAAGAGAAAAAAATAAATTATGTGTGGTATAATTGGAATTTCAAGTAACAAACCTGTCTCTGCAAGTATTATTAGCTCTCTAAAAAAGCTTGAATACAGAGGCTATGACTCTGCTGGGATTGCAACTCTTTTTGAAGGTGAAATAAAAGAAGTAAAATCTGAGGGTAGAGTAAATACTCTTGAACAGAACTTTGATTTAAAAAATTTGAAAGGCAATATAGGAATTGGTCATGTTAGATGGGCTACACATGGTATACCTAATAGTGTTAATGCTCACCCACACTCATCTCACAATGTTTCTGTTGTTCACAACGGAATCATTGAAAATTCAACGATATTAAAAAAATATTTAACAACTAAAGGTCATATATTTAAATCTCAAACCGATACAGAGGTAATAGTCCATCTAATTACAGAGAACTTAAAAAGCAATGAATTAGAAGAAGCTATTAAAAAAACATTAAAACAACTTCATGGTAGCTTTGCTTTAGGAATTGTTTTTAAAGATATTCCTGATTTAATAGTTGGAGCTAGAAGGGGCTCACCTTTAGCAGTAGGTTATGGACCAAGCGAAAATTATTTAGGTTCAGATTCTTATGCATTAAAATCAATGACAAATAAAATTACATATCTTGATGATGGTGAATTTTGTATAATTAAAAAGGATCAAGTTCTTTTTTTTAATGAAGATGGAAAAAAGATAAATAAAAAAATTCTAGAGCTTTCATCAGATGAATCCAGTTATGACAAAGGAGATTTTAAGCATTTTATGGCAAAGGAAATTGAGGAGCAACCAACAACAGTTAAGACTGGTATAAAAGAGTATGTAGATAAAACGAATTCAGACATTAATATCTATAATTTCCCTTGGAATATTAATGAAATAAATTCAATTACATTAATAGGTTGTGGCACCGCTTATCATTCTTGTCTAATGGCTAAATATTGGTTTGAAGAGTTAACTCAACTTGATATCTCTATAGATATTGCATCAGAGTTTAGGTATAGAAAAAATAGATTTAAAAAAGATACCCTGTATATATTTGTTTCTCAATCTGGAGAAACAGCAGATACTTACGCAGCGCTAGATCTTTGTAACAAAAATAATATGAAAACTTGTGCTGTAGTAAATATAATTGAAAGTTCGATTGCAAGAGATGCAAATTTTGTATTACCAATTCATTGTGGTCCAGAAATTGGTGTTGCATCTACAAAGGCTTTTTTAGGTCAAATACTAATTTTATATATTTTAGCTTTAAAACTTGCATCATTGAGGAATGAAATAAATCAAAAAATTTATAAAGAAAAGATTAAAGACCTTCAGAAGTTACCAAATTTAATTGAAAAATCTTTATTAATAGATAATGATATACAAGCTATATCTTCCACTTTTAATGAAGCAAAAGGCTCAATGTTTTTAGGTAGAGGTTTATCATATCCAATCGCACTTGAAGGCGCTTTAAAATTAAAAGAATTATCTTATGTACATGCAGAAGGTTATCCTGCGGGTGAAATGAAGCACGGTCCATTGGCATTGATTGAAGATGGAATGCCAGTTGTGGTGTTAGCTCCAAGAGATAGTTATTATAAAAAAACTATTTCAAATATGCAGGAAGTGATAGCAAGAGGGGCAAAAGTTTTATTAATAACCAACAAAAGTAAAGATGAAATTGTTTCTGAAAATATTTGGGAAACTATTGAAGTTGAAAATATAAATGATGACTTACTTCCTTTCCTTTTAACAATCCCACTTCAAAAATTGGCATATTATTCAGCACTTAAAAAAGGATATGACATTGATAAGCCAAGAAATTTGGCTAAATCTGTCACTGTTGAATAAAGTTTAAACTCTGCTAAAACACCTGCAGGTTGCATATGAAAAATTGGAAAAAAAATAGTTGGAGGAAATATCCTGTTAAACATATTCCAGAGTATCCAGATAAAAAAGAGTTGGATACAGTTTTGGATAAGATAGGAACTTTCCCACCATTAGTTTTTGCAGAAGAGACTAGACATTTAAAAGATCAACTTGCTGAAGTTGCTGATGGAAAAGCTTTTCTTCTTCAAGGTGGAGACTGTGCCGAAAGTTTTGCTGAATTCAATCCAGACAATATAAGGGATACATTTAAACTATTGTTACAGATGTCCTTAGTTTTAACATACTCAGCCTCTTTACCAGTTGTGAAACTTGGAAGAATAGCTGGTCAATTTTCAAAACCTCGAAGTTCACCAGTTGAAACAAAAAATGGTGTAGAGCTTCCCAGTTATCTAGGAGATAACATTAATGGGATGGAATTTACTGAAAAAGCAAGAATTCCTGATCCAAAAAGATTATTTAAAGCTTATTCTCAGTCAGCTGCAACACTCAATCTTATAAGAGCTTTTTCAAAAGGAGGTTTTGCAGATTTAAACAAAGTACATTTGTGGAATCTAGATTATATTAAAAAAAGTCCACAAGCTAAAAAATTTAAAGACCTTGAGGATAAAATTGCTGACGCTATAGCTTTTATGAGAGCATGTGGAATCACGTCAGATTTTAACAACAGATTATATACTGTTAATTTTTGGACATCACATGAGGCCTTATTATTACCTTTTGAAGAATCTATGACACGAACAGATTCTACTACTGGTGAAAATCATGACACCTCTGCTCATTTTGTTTGGATTGGAGATAGAACTAGACAATTAGATGGCGGACATGTTGAATTTTGCAGAGGAATAAAAAATCCAATTGGTATTAAATGTGGACCAACATTAAAAGCTGATGATCTAATTAATTTATGTAATAAAATTAACCCAATAAATGAGAAAGGTAAAATTACATTAATTTCAAGATTTGGAGCAGATAATGTTTCAAAACATTTACCAAAACTTATTAGAGCAATTAAAAAAGAGGGACTTAATGTTATTTGGTCGTGTGACCCATGTCATGGAAATACTATTCAAGCAGTTACCGGTTTTAAAACAAGACCTTTCAATAGAGTTTTAAAAGAAGTTAAAGATGTTTTTGCTTGTCATCAAAGTGAAGGAAGCTATGCAGGAGGTCTGCATATTGAGCTTACTGGTCAAAATGTAACAGAATGCATAGGAGGTGCTCAAAAAATATCTGAGCAAGATCTGTCGTCAAGATATCATACCCATTGTGACCCAAGATTAAATTCAAATCAGGCTTTGGAATTAGCTTTTTTGATATCAGATGAGATTAAAAAGAATAGCTCTTATTCAAAAAACGCAAATAGAGCGGCATCTTAAAACATTGCAAAATCATTAAAAATTAATATTTAAACAATATGAATTCATCTGAAAAAGTTAAATTTATTTCTAATTGGATTAAGGATTATGCAAATAATATGCCATCTAAGGCTAAGTCTTTAGTTATTGGTATCTCTGGCGGAATAGATTCCTCAGTATCAAGTACTTTAAGTGCTATGACAGGTTTAAGAACAATTGTTTTGTCCATGCCGATTAAACAAAAATCACACCAACATGATTTAAGTTTAAAACATCAAGAATGGTTGGTAAAAAATTTTAAAAATGTTGAAGGGCATACAATTAATTTAGATGAATTATTTCTAGCTTTTAGTGCCAGTTTATCTAAATTTGATAATGAACATGGAATGGCAAATTCTAGAGCAAGGTTAAGAATGACAACTCTTTACCAGGTAGCTGCAGCTAATAAAGGCATTGTTGTAGGAACTGGAAATAAAGTCGAAGACTTTGGTGTAGGATTTTATACAAAATATGGAGATGGTGGAGTTGATATTTCACCAATAGCAGATTGTAATAAAACTCAAATTTGGGAACTAGGAAAAGAACTTGGGATTCATAATGAAATAATTGAAGCTGCACCAACTGATGGTTTGTGGGATGATGGAAGAACTGATGAAGGCCAACTAGGATTAAAATATGAAGAATTAGAAGAGGCTATGGCCAATCCTAATTCTCCGAATCGATCTAAATACGAAACTATTAGAAAACAAAATATGCATAAAATGGAGCCAATTCCAGTATGCATAATTCCAAATTAATCAAATAGATTCACAAATCTATTTTTTAAGTATATTCCTAAAATCATGAGTAATGATATTTTTTTAACTAATAATCTGAGTAACAAAAAAGAAAAGTTTGTTCCTATAGATGAAAAAAATATTAGGATGTATGTTTGCGGTCCGACTGTATACGACGACCCTCATATTGGCAATGCAAGACCTATTGTTGTTTTCGATATTCTTTTTAAAATTTTTAAAAAAAAATATCCAAAAGTTACTTATGTTAGAAATATTACTGATGTTGATGATAAAATTATTAATTCATCAAAGGAAAAAAATATTTCAATTTCTGATTTGACCAGTACTGTTATTAAGAGTTTTGATAAAGATTGTGATTACTTAAATTGCGATATCCCCACACATCAACCCAAAGCGACAGAGCATATTAATATAATGATTGAAATGATTTCTGATTTAATAAAAAAAGGATTTGCTTATGAGGAAAATCAGCATGTGTATTTTGAAGTAAATAAATTTAAAGATTATGGAAAACTTTCAAATAAAAATCTTGATCAATTAATTGCTGGTTCAAGAGTTGAAGTAAGTGATAACAAAAAAAATTCACAAGATTTTGTTCTATGGAAACCTTCTAAAGATGATGAGCCTTCTTGGGAGTCCCCTTGGGGCAAAGGAAGACCTGGTTGGCATTTAGAATGTTCTGCTATGTCAAAAAAACTTCTTGGAAATGAGTTTGATATTCATGGAGGTGGTATAGACTTATTGTTCCCACACCATGAAAATGAAATTGCTCAATCAAGATGTGCAAATGATACAAAAGTTTTTGCAAATTTCTGGTTACATAACGCATTCATAACAATGTCGAATGAAAAAATGGCTAAATCTCAAGGAAATATTTTAAAAATTAAGGATTTTAGGAACAAGGTAAGTGGTCAAGTATTAAGATTAGCTTTAATGAGTGCACATTACAAACAACCATTAGATTGGAACGATAAACTTTTAAATGATTGTCAAAATACAATTAGTAAATGGTATAATGTTTACTCGTCTGATTATCACGAGGAAGAAGTTGATGATGAAATACTAAAACCACTTTACGACGATTTAAATACTCCAGGTTACATTGCTAACCTTCATAAACTGTATGAGAAAGCACAAAAAGGTAATTCCACTGACAAAGCATTATTTACATCTGCATGTAATTTTATAGGTTTATTGAATGAAACTGAAATCGAATGGTTAGATTTTAAGAAAAATAAACTTTCAATAAATGAAGCTGAAATTTTAGATAAAATTGAGCAAAGAAATAAAGCTAGAAAAGATAAAAACTATGAAGAAGCTGATAAAATAAGAGACGAGCTTTTAGACAAAGGTGTTTTAATAGAAGATAAAGATGGTAAAACGACCTGGAAATTTAAATGAGTAAAGATCAGCTATATATATTTGATACCACTCTTCGTGATGGTGCACAAACTCAAGGTGTTGATTTTTCAATTGATGATAAAGAGAAAATTTCTGCCGCTTTAGATGAGCTTGGTGTTGATTACATTGAAGGAGGTTGGCCTGGTGCAAACCCAACAGATACAGAATTTTTTAATAAAGATCACAATTTTAAATCAGCTAATTTAACTGCATTTGGTATGACTAAAAAATTAGAGCATAGTGCTGAAAATGATCCAATGTTATCATCTTTAATTAATTCGAAAAGTTCATCAATTTGTTTGTTTGGAAAATCTTGGGATTTCCAAGTTGAGGTGGCCCTTGGTATTTCAAATGAGGAAAACCTTACCAATATCAGTGATAGCGCAAAACATATCGTTAAATCAGGCAAAGAATTTATGTTTGATGCTGAACACTTTTTTGATGGATATAAAGCAAATGCTGATTATGCACTTGCTTGCTTAAAATCTGCTTATGACAATGGAGCAAGATGGATTGTTTTGTGTGATACAAATGGAGGAACACTTCCTCATGAAGTTGAAAAAATTATTTTGGAAGTTGTAAAACATATACCAGGAAAAAATTTAGGAATTCATGCTCATAATGATACAGAAAATGCAGTTGCAAACAGTTTAACTGCAGTTCAAGCTGGTGTGAGACAAGTTCAAGGAACTATAAATGGACTAGGGGAAAGATGTGGTAATGCAAACTTAACATCTCTCATCCCAACTTTTTTTTTAAAAAAAGATTTTTATGAAAATTATCAACTTAACATTAAACGTCAAAACTTAAAAAATTTAACACAATGCTCAAGGTTGTTAGATGAATTACTTAATCGAAAACCTAATAAACATTTACCTTATGTTGGTGCATCTGCCTTTTCTCATAAAGGAGGTATGCATGTTTCTGCTGTTCAAAAAGATCCAAAAACTTACGAACACATTAATCCTGAAGAAGTGGGAAACTCAAGGAATATAGTTGTATCAGATCAATCGGGGCAGTCTAATATTATGTCTAGATTGAATTCTATAGGTATTAAAGTAGAGAAAAATGATCCCAAAATAAAAAAACTTCTTGAGGAGGTAAAAGATAGAGAATTTATAGGATATAGCTATGATGGTGCAGATGCCTCTTTTGAATTATTGGCAAGAAGATTAATGGGCGACATACCAAGATATATTTCAATTAATGAATATGATGTTTCTGTTAAAAAAGATAAATCTGGAAAAATTATTTCTCATGCAAAAGCTAAATTAGAAGTAGATGGTCAAAAGATATTATGTGAAGGAGAAGGAAATGGTCCTGTTAATGCTTTAGATAACGCAATTAGAAAAAACGTAAATAAACTTGATAAATATTCCGAATACCTAAAAGATTTAAGATTGGTCGATTATAAAGTAAGAATTTTAAATACAGGAACAGAGGCGGTAACTAGAGTTAGTATTGAAAGCACAGACTCCAAGGGGTTAAATTGGTTCACTATAGGAGTTTCACCAAATATCATTGACGCATCTTTTAAAGCACTCATCGATAGTTTGGATTACAAACTTTATAAAGATAACGCTCCTGCTAGCCTTTAGGCATGAAGATTAAAAAGTTTTCAAAAAAACCGCTAGATATCAGTGAAAGAATTGGAGCAAAACCAGTGGTTTGCTATCCCAATGATAATATTGAAGAAAAAAACTTAAACATTTTACACTTAGCTCGAAAAAATTTGAATAAAAAAAATGAAATTATAATTCCCCCAAGAGACGCTAAAACATTTCAAGTTAAAAAAGGTGAGTTCTTTAGAATTGAAAGTGTTGAGGGGCCTCAAGTAGGGGACTTAAATCTTTTTAATTTGACTAACTTAAATGAAAAATTTTATTCTGGAAAAACACGAGCTCTTTATGGAACACATCTTTCAGTAGGGGATAAAATGTTTAGTAGTTTTCCATATCTAAGATCTTTAGCAACCATTACATGGGATACGTTAGATTGGTATGATTATGATGAGGATGGTGGGTCAGTACATGATGTAATTGGGACTAGGTGCGATCCTTACACCTCCAAACTTCTATCGGGTAATGACTATCATTATTGCTGTCATTCAAATTTAACTAGAGCTCTGGTTAAAGAAAAAAATTTTAAAATTAATGAAGCTGAAAAAATAGTTCATGATGTTTTAAACGTTTTTATGTTAACAGGATTTACCAATGATACTAAACAATATTTTATGAAGGCAAGTCCTGTTAGACCAGGTGATTATTTAGAATTTTTTGCAGAAACAGATTTATTAGGAGCTTTATCATCTTGTCCTGGTGGAGATTGTGGATCTGAGCACTCTTCTGATGTAGCAAAATGCTACCCATTAAAAGTAAGTATCTGGAAATCAGATGAAAAGTATTTAAAAGATTTAGATACATCTGAAATTTCAAATTATGATAGAAGCCATGGCATAGATTAATCATGTCAAAAAATAATATTTCATTTATTTTACATAAGCCTCAGCTCTCAGAAAATATTGGTGCATGTGCGCGAGCGATGAAAAATTTTAATTTTCAAAAAATGATCGTTGTAGATCCTAAACCCATTTATCCAAATGATAAAATTATAGCTACATCTGTAGGTGCAAAAAATATTATTGGTAAAAGTAAAAATTTTGATAATCTTGAAACTGCTTTAAAAAAAATCGATGTAGTAATTGCCACTTCAGCGAGATTTAGAAATAAAAACATCAAACACATCCAATTAGAAGATTTAAATAAGATTGATTACAAAAAAAAAGTAGCTTTCTTATTCGGATCTGAAGCTTCAGGACTTTCAAATAATGAAATAAGTTATGCAAATTATACTCTTCAGATCCCAACTAACCCAGATTTTAAATCTCTGAATTTGTCTCACAGTTTAATTATAATTGCTCAAATTGTGCATAGTATTATTAATTCAAAAGTTTCTAGTTATAAAAAATCTAAAAAAGTAAAGTCAGCCTCAAAAAAAGACACATTATCAATGTTTAACCTATGTATTAAAAATTTAGAAGATATAGGCTTTTTCAAACCCAAAGAAAAGAAACCTATAATGCTTGAGAACTTGAGAAATATTTTTTATAGGATGGAATTATCCTCAAAGGAAACACGTATTTTATCAAGTGTATTTGCTAGTTTAGGAAAAAAACGTTGATTGACAAAACAATGAGTAGGTTTATAACCCCCTCTATTAAATGACTAAAAGATTAAACTCTAAACATAAAGTAGACAGAAGATTAAAGGTTAACCTTTGGGGTAGACCAAAAAGTCCATTTAATACTAGAGCTTACGGACCTGGACAACATGGCCAAACTAGATCATCTAAACCTTCGGACTATGGAATTCAGTTACAAGCTAAACAGAAACTAAAAGCTTACTACGGTAATATAAATGAAAGACAATTTAGAAATATTTACAAAAAAGCAGTAATGCTTAAAGGTGATACAGGTGAAAATTTAATAGGTTTGCTCGAAAGAAGATTAGATGCAGTCATTTACAGAGCAAAATTTGCAACAACAATATTTTCATCTAGACAACTAATTAATCATGGACATGTTAAAGTAAATGGCAAAAAAGTGAATATTGGAAGTTACTTAGTGAGAGAAGAAGACTCAATTGAGATAAGAGACAAGTCTAAACAACTGGCTATTATTGATATTGCTCTAGCAAGTAAGGAAAGAGAAACTCCAGAGTATATTCAAATGGATGAAAAAAATAAAAAACTTAAGTTTGTAAGAACCCCAAAATTTGATGAAGTTCCTTATCCAATTGTTATGGAACCCAATCTAGTTATTGAATACTATTCTAGATAGTTAGTTTTTAGCTTTAAAATTTATATTTTTATCTTCAAGCAGTTTAGCAAGTTCACCACTTTCAAACATTTCTTTTACTATATCACAGCCACCAACAAATTCATTTTTAACATATAGTTGAGGGATTGTAGGCCAATCACTATAAACTTTAATTCCTTCTCTAAGTTTGTGATCTGCTAAAACGTTTATACCTTTGAAGTTTACTTCTAGTACTTTTAAAATATTAGAGGTAGCCAGTGAGAATCCACACTGCGGTACATCGGGTGTTCCTTTCATGAATAAACAAACTTCGTTATTCTCAATTTCATTTTTAATAAAATCATTTGTTTCTTGGTCCATTTTAATTTTCCTTTGTTTTGATTGCTAAAGCATGTAATTCGTTACCCATTCTACCTTTTAATGAGTTGTATACCATTTTATGTTGTTCAATTTTACTTTTTCCTGAAAATTCAGATGAAGTTATAGTTGCAGAATAATGATTTCCATCACCAGCCAAGTCTTGTATTTCAACAATAGCATCAGGCATTGCCTCTTTAATTAAACTTTCAATTTCATTTAAATTCATTGCCATTAGTTTCTCATATATTCCTTCAACCACTTTGTATTAAACCCTTTTAATTCGTCAATTGTAACTTTTGTCTTTTCATTCAAAAATAGCATATTTTCATTAATTGTTCCAAGGTCATCATAATGAACTGCATTTTTATTTAAAATATCTATGACTTTTTTTTGATCTTTTTTACTAATTTCAACAATGTATCTTCCTTGATCTTCTGCAAAGAAATATTCTATTTCGCTGATTAAGTATTTTGGTTTTTTTAGATTAATACCCTTATTACCCTTAATACACATTTTTGAGACAGCAGTAATTATTCCACCTAAAGAAATATCATGGGCACTTTTAATAAAATTACTATCGATTAATTTTAAAACAGTTTCTCCGTTATTTTTTTCATTAAATAAATTTATTTCTGGCGGAGGCCCATTTTTTTCATCTAATATAACTCTTGCAAATAAACTTTGATCAATATGACCTTCTGTTTTACCAATAACTAAAACAACATTATCGACTTCTTTAAAATCCATAGTAATCATTTTAGTGTAATCATTTATTAGTCCTACGCCACCTATAGATGGAGTGGGTTTGATTCCCTGATCTTTTGTTTGATTATAGAAAGAAACATTTCCAGACACGACAGGAAATTTTAAATAAGAGCTTGCTTCCCCGATACCCTGAACACATTCAACAAACTCTCCCATATTCTCTTCATTTTCTGGGCTACCAAAATTTAAGCAATTTGTAATAGCGATTGGTTTCGCTCCAACAGATACTAAATTTCTAAAACTTTCACATACAACCTGTTTTCCTCCTGTAAGAGGGTGAGCCCAACAATAAACAGCTGAAGAGTCTACTGATGCTGCAACTGCTTTGTTGGAGCCATGAACTCTGACCACACCAGAGTCTCCCCCAGGTTTTTGAATAGTATCACCCATTACTGTGTGATCATACTGCTGCCAGATCCATTCTTTACTACAAATATTTGGATTAGCTAAAATTTTTTTTAGAACCTGAATTATTTTCAAATTATTAATATCATCTTTATTAATTTTGTTTTTCTTTGGAAGCTTTGCTTTTTTCCATTTACGATCATACATCGGTGAATTTTCAACAAGAGTATTAACTGGAATATCAGCAACTTTTTCACTATCAAAAAAAAGTTCGATTTTCTTAGATTTAGTTGTTTTTCCAATTACAGCAAAATCTAAATTCCACTTATCAAATATTTTTTTAGCCTGCTCTTCTTTTCCATTTTCTAGAACAATCAGCATTCTTTCCTGACTTTCAGAAAGCATGATTTCATAAGGGGTCATTTTTGTTTCCCTACATGGCACTTTATTTAAATTAATTTCTATTCCAAGATTTCCCTTTGAAGCCATTTCAATACTTGAAGAAGTTAAACCTGCTGCCCCCATATCTTGAATAGCAATGATTGAGTCTCCTTCCATTAACTCTAAACATGCTTCAAGTAAAAGTTTTTCTGTAAAAGGATCACCGACTTGTACGGTTGGTTTTTTTTCCTCAATTTTGTCATCAAAACTAGCAGAGGCCATACTCGCTCCGTGAATACCATCGCGACCCGTTTTAGATCCGACATATATTACAGGTTTATTTAAACCAGCAGCTTTTGAGTAAAAAATCTTATCTTTTTTAACTAATCCTAACGTCATTGCGTTCACTAAAATATTTCCATTATAAGAGCTATCAAAACTTGTTTGTCCTGCAATCGTAGGTACTCCCATACAGTTTCCATAACCTCCTATTCCATGCACAACACCTCTTAATAGATTTTTTGTTTTTTTATGCTGTGATGAACCAAAGTGTATTGAATTTAAATTAGCTATCGGTCTAGCACCCATTGTGAATACATCCCTCATTATCCCACCAACTCCTGTAGCAGCACCTTGATAAGGTTCTATAAATGAAGGGTGGTTATGACTTTCAATTTTAAAGACAATTGCATCATTGTCACCAATATCTATCACACCAGCATTTTCACCAGGTCCTTGAATAACTTGTTTTCCTTTAGTGGGTAATTTTTTTAAATGTAGTCTTGAAGATTTGTAGGAGCAGTGCTCATTCCACATTGCTGAAAAAATTCCTAATTCTGTCATGTTAGGGGTTCTTTTTAAGAGTTCACAGATTTTTTTATACTCATCTTTTTTTAATCCATGATCAATGGCTATTTTTTCATTTACAATCATTTTATATTATTGATTAGGTTTTTAAAAAAAAGTGATCCATCTTCACCTGATAGAGAAGAGTCGATCATTCTTTCAGGATGTGGCATCATTCCTAGAACATTTTTTTCTTTATTAAAAATTCCAGCAATATTTTTTATTGATCCATTTGGGTTGAATGATTTTTCAATTTTACCCTCATTATTACAATAGTTGATTGCAACCTGAGCATTGTCTTCAATTTCTTTTAATTGATCATTTGTACAAAAATAGTTACCTTCATTATGAGCAATGTGAAGTTCCAAAACGTCATTTTTAATGTTTTTAAAGTAAGCACTATCTTTATCACTAATTTTAACAAAAACATTTTTACAAATAAATTCTAAATATTTGTTTCTTAATAAAACTCCAGGCACTAATCCTGTTTCAACTAAAATTTGAAAACCGTTACAAATACCCATCACCAATCCACCAGAATTAGCAAAATTAATTACAGATTGCATAATCTTAGATTTGGAGGCCATACTTCCACATCTAAGATAATCACCATAAGAAAAACCACCTGGCAAAACTACCAAGTCACTTTTGGGTAGCTCAACATCTTGATGCCAAACCATTTTATTTTTAAAACCAAATTTTTTCAAAGCAACATCCATATCTCTGTCACAATTAGAACCTGGAAATGTAATTACTGCTGATCTCATTAATTACTGTGCATCAATAATTTTATAATTTTCTATCACAAGATTAGCCAAAAGTTTTTTGCACATTTCTTCAACTTTATTTTTTGCTTTCTGAGGATCAGTTTCTTTAGTATCAATTTCAAAATATTTACCTTGCCTTACTTCATTTACATCATTAAATCCCATACCATCGAGTGCTTGATGAATAACTTTACCCTGAGGATCTAATACATCTTTTTTAAGCGTTATAATTACTGATATTTTCATTTACGCTTTCTTTTGATGGAAGATAGTTTTGTTACATTGACCGCACTTAAGTTGGATTGTTCATGAAGGATACCAAGTCTTTTAGCAACTTCAGTGTAGGCTGGAATTAGATCTCCTAGATCTTTTCTAAACCTATCTTTATCTAATTTTTTATCAGTTAAACTGTCCCACAATCTGCAAGTATCAGGACTTATTTCGTCAGCTAAAATTACATCTTTCTTTCCATTACTATCCAGTCTTCCAAACTCTAATTTAAAGTCTATAAGTTTTATTCCAACACCTCTGAACATACCAATCATAAAGTCATTAATTCTTAAAATCATTTTTTTTACTTTATCTATTTCTTTTTTTGATGCCCAATCAAAAGCAAGTATATGTTCTTCAGCAATTAATGGATCTCCAAGTTTGTCATCTTTTAAGCAATATTCAATTAATGGTTCTTTTAAAATAGTTCCATCTTCAATTCCAAGACGTTTTGTTAAAGATCCTGTGGCAACATTTCTTACAATAAATTCAATAGGAATTATCTCAACAAGTTTAACAACTTGCTCACGCATGTTTAATCTTTTAACTAAGTGATTTTTGATACCTATTTGTGAAAGGCTTGAAAGTATATGTTCAGAAATTCTATTGTTTAAAACACCTTTTCCTTCAATGGTAGATTTTTTTTGATTATTAAAAGCCGTCGCATCATCTTTAAAATATTGAATTACTAAATCTTTATCTGTTGTAGCATAAATTATTTTAGCTTTTCCTTCGTATAATTTTTTCCCTTTTTTCATTATTTAAAAACTCTTCTAAATATCAAATTTACATTTTTAAAATGTTTTGAGTAACTGAAAATAGATTTCAGTCTTTTTTGAGAAATTTTAGTCGTAATAAATTCATCCTCTAAAAGAACATCATGTAAATTTAGATTTTCTACAAAACACTTTTTTGCATAGCTCTGAACCATTTTATAGGATTTTTCTCTGCTTAAACCAGATTTTGTTAGTTCTAACATAACTTCTTGTGAAAAAATTAAACCTTTGGTTATATTTAGATTTTCAAGCATTTTTTTTGGATAAACAATCATATTATCTAAAATATTCGTAAGTCTAGTTAATGCAAAGTCTGTTGTTATATTAGCATCTGGACCAATGTTTCTCTCAACACTTGAATGAGATATATCTCTCTCATGCCATAGTGCAATATTTTCTAATGCAGGCACAACTGTACTTCTAACCATCCTCGCAAGTCCTGTTAAATTTTCACTTAAAATAGGATTTTTTTTATGAGGCATAGCAGACGAACCTTTTTGTTTTTTTGAAAAAAATTCTTGTAACTCATAAACTTCTGTTCTCTGCAGGTGTCTAATTTCAATTGCAACTCTTTCAATTGAGCCTGCAATAATTCCTAAAACAGAAAAATAGAATGCATGTCTGTCTCTTGGTATAACTTGTGTTGAGATTGGCTCAACTTTTAAACTTAATTTTTTTGCAACATGTTTTTCAACATTAGGATTAATATTAGCAAATGTTCCAACTGCTCCTGAAATTGCACAAGTTGATACTTCATCAACTGCATATGCTAATCTATTTCTATTTCTTTTAAATTCCTCATAAAATGAAGCTAATTTTAAACCAAAAGTAATCGGTTCTGCATGAATCCCATGACTTCGTCCCATACATGGAGTTAGTTTATATTTTTTAGCCTGTCTTTTTAAAACTTTTAAAATTTGATCGATATCGTTTAAAATGATTTTTCCTGATTGGACTAATTGAATATTGAAACTTGTATCCAAAACATCAGAGGAAGTCATACCTTGGTGAAGATATCTAGCTTTTATTCCAGCTTTTTCAGTAACTGAAGTCAAAAAGGCTATCACATCGTGTTTAACCTCAGACTCTATTTTATGAATTCTTGAGACATTAATTTTAGCTTTCTTTTTGACAATAGATGAAACTCCTTTTGGAATTTGTCCAAGTTTTTCCATGGCTTCTGCAGCAGCAATTTCAACATCTAACCAGATTTTATATTTATTTTCCTCTGACCAAATGTCAGTTAATTGTTTACGCGAGTATCTTTTAATCATTAATTATAAGTATGGAGGCTTTGAATAACCTTTAGCAGATTCTGTAAAGATTTCATAACCATTTTCAGTAATTCCCAAAGTATGTTCAAATTGAGCTGATAAAGATTTATCTTTTGTAACTGCTGTCCAGCCATCATTTAACATCCTTACATCATATTTTCCTGAATTGATCATAGGCTCAATAGTAAATGTCATCCCAGGTCGAAGTTCCATTCCTGTATTTTTGGTTCCATAATGTAAAATATTTGGAGATTCATGAAAAGTTGTACTAATTCCGTGACCACAAAAATCACGAACAACAGAGAAACCTTTATCTTCAACAAATGATTGGATTGTATATCCAATATCACCTAATTTTATTCCAGGTTTTAAAATATTAATTGCTCTCATCATTGACTCATAAGTTGTATCAATTAAATTTTTTAATTTAACTGAGGTTTTGCCAATACAAAACATTCTACTAGTATCACCATAATGTTCATCAACAATTGCAGTAACATCTACATTGACTGCATCACCTTCATTTAAAATTCTATCTGAAGGAATGCCATGACATACAACATGATTTAAAGATGTGCATAGTGATTTTGTAAAGCCCCTATAATAAAGTGGAGCAGAGTAGCCTCCATTATCTCTTATAAATTCATATCCTAATTTATCTATGTAGTCTGTACTTACACCTTCCTTTATATTTTCAGTTAACATATCCAAAGTTCTTGCTGCCAGATTACCTGCAACTTTCATCTTTTCGAATTTTTCTTTATAATCACTCATCAACTATTTTAATTTTTTTATCTATAAATATTTTTTTTGAACTTATATTACATCTGTAAGCTAAAAAAATTACTCCAGCTTTTTTAGCTAATAAATAATTTTTATAATATTGCTCATCTATATCTTTAGCTATTTTAAAATATTTCATATTTTGAATTTGAACTAAAAATAATAGATATGTTTTATAACCTTTTTTTATGGCATCAATAAGTGTTAATAAATGTTTTGACCCCCTTGATGTTACAGCATCTGGAAATTCAGCAGTATTTTTATCTCTAAATAAAGTCACATTTTTAACCTCCAAAAAGCTTTTTTGTCTGCTTTTTTTCAATAAAAAATCAAATCTGGTTTCTTTATTAAAAAACACTTCTGGTTTGATAAAATCGTTATTTTTTAGTTCACTGATCAGGTTATTTTCTAAACCATGCTGTACAATTCTATTAGCCATGTGGGTATTAACTCCAACTAAATTTTTTCTTGCATTTATAATCTCTAGCCCAAATTTAAGTTTTCTTTTAGGATCGTTATTTGGAAGTAAGTAAACTTCATTGCCTTCATCTAACAGGCCTTTCATTGACCCAGTATTAGGGCAATGAGCAGTTACAGTCTCGCGTTGTAACTTTACATCTGTAAAAAATCTTTTATATCGTTTGATTAATTTGCCTTTTATTAAAGACTTGGTAAATTCCATCACTAAATTATATATATAAAATGACTAAAAAAACAAAAGTTAATGCCGCTATTTTAATTATAGGCAATGAAATATTGTCAGGTAGAACTCAAGACACCAATACTTCAACCATAGCAGTTTGGCTGAACTCGATTGGTGTTAAAGTAGAGGAAGTTAGAGTAATTCCTGATGTTGAAAAAACAATTATAGATACATTAAATTTATTAAAATCAATTTATGATTATGTTTTTACAACCGGAGGTATAGGTCCAACCCATGATGACATCACAGCAGAGTCTGTTTCAAAAAACCTTTGGGATAAAATATGAAATTCATAAAGAAGCTTTTAAAATTTTAGAGGCATACTACAAACCAGGTGAATTTAATGAGGGGCGACAGAAAATGTGCTGGATGCCTGAAAATGCAAATTTAATTTTAAATCCAACAAGTGGGGCACCTGGATTTAATGTTGAAAATGTTTTTTGTTTGCCAGGTGTACCATCTATTTTAAAATCGATGTTAGGTGGTTTAACAAATACCATAGTTGGTGGTGAACCGATTAAAAGTCATACAATAAGTTTAAGAACTGTCGAGAGTGAAATAGCAAACTCATTAACTAAAGTACAAAATGATAACCAAGATGTTGAGATAGGAAGCTATCCTTTTTTTCATGCAGGAAAATTAGGTGTTTCAATTGTAATTAGATCTGAGGATCAATCAAAAATAGATTTATGTAATTCTCAAATTTTAAAATTTGTTAATGCAAAAAAAATTGAAGTAGTAGAGAGGTAATGCTTTATTTTGCATACGGTAGTAATCTGCATCATTTCCAGATGAAACGAAGATGCAAAGATAGTATTTTTATAAAAAAAATTAATTTAAAAGACTTTAAATTAACTTTTAGAAGTAAATATAGAGCTGCAGATATTGAAATTAAGAAAAACTCAATTGTTCCCGGAGGTTTATTTGAGATTTCTAAAAGTGATGAAAAAAAATTGGATGTATATGAAGATTATCCAATACTTTATAAGAAATATTATTTTTATTATTATGGAAAAAAAGTAATGACTTACACAATGGTTAAAAAATCACCATTTAAGTTTCCAACTGAAAGATATCTAAATGTTGTAAAAAAAGGATATAAAGATTGTAAACTTGATAAAAAGTATCTTAATAACGCTTTGAAACCTTAAAATTTATTATGTTTTTACATACAAAATTAGAAAATCGAAAAGATCCTATAAAAATTTGTTTTATTGGATGTGGAAAATTTGTAAGCATGTTTTTGGCTCAATACAATCATCTAGAGAAAATTCAAATAGACTCCATAGTTGATATTAATGTTGATCAAGCAAAAAAAAATTGTTTGAAAAGTGGATTAAATGAACAAGTAGTTAAACAGATAAATTTTTCAAATTCGTTAGAGGAAGTTCTTGATAGAGATATCGAAATTTTTATCGAGGCAACAGGCAACCCAATAGTTGGAACTGTCCATGCAACAAAAATTATAAAAAGAAAGAAACATATTATATTAGTCAATGTTGAAGCGGATATAACTTGTGGTAAATATTTATCTGATCTTGCAAAAGAAAAAGGTGTTATCTGTTCGATGGCTTATGGTGATCAACCATCTTTAATTCTCGAACAAATAGAGTGGGCAAGATTAAACGGATTTTCAATAGTTTGTGCTGGCAAAGGAACAAAATATCATCCAACTTTTGAATATTCTACACCTGACACTGTTTGGGGTCACTATGGCCTAACTAAGGAGCGAGCTGAGTTAGAGTCTGGAATGAACCCCAAAATGTTTAATAGTTTTTTATGTGGAGACAAGTCTGCAATTGAAATGTGCGCTGTGAGTAATGCGGCTAACTTAAACTGCCCTAGCAATGGATTAACTTTTCCTCCAGTGGGTGTTTACGATATTGCAAAAAAAATGATTCCAAAAAATGATGGTGGTCTAATTGAATTTGATGGTCAAGTTGAAGTTATTTCAAGTATAGATTTAGAAAAAAAAGATATTCCAAATGATTTAAGATGGGGTGTTTATATTGTGATCAAAGCACAGAATGAATATGTAAAAAATTGTTTTAAAGACTATGGAATGGTAACGGATGCTTCTGGAAACTATTCAGCAATCTGGAGACCTTATCATTATATTGGTTTAGAGCTTGCTCAATCAGTTTATTCAATAGCACTAGATAACAGAGCAACAGGCTATACAAAAAATTACAATGCTGATGTTGCAAGTTTAGCTAAGAAAGATTTAAAAGTAGGTGAAAAACTGGATGGAGAAGGAGGTTTCTGTGCAAGAGGGAGATTAATTACATCTCAAAAATCTAAAAAAGAAATGATCTTACCATTAGGTCTCACTGATAACGCAGTTTTAAAAAAAGATATAAGAAAAGATGAAGTTATCAGAATTGATGATGTTGAGTTAAATCTTCCAGCAGAAGTAATTGAGGCAAGAAATTATCAATATAATTTATTAAATTAGTTATATTTCTTTTCCATTACCAAATCTAAAAATAAAGAAGCAGTCCAAGAAAAGTTGCTTGCCCCAAATGCTTTTCCAGTTTTAAAACTGTAGTATTCAAAAAAGCCATTTTTTTTTATAAGATTTATTGTTTTTTCCTTAATTTTATTAGCAAAGTTTTTATCTTTATTTTTTAACCCTTGATAGATAATCCAATTACAATTTATCCAAACAGGACCCCTCCAGTATCGCTTTTCCTCAAACTTCTTATGATTAGGCTTAATACTAGAAAATATGTATTTCTTTGTTTGGTTATGATTTTTTAAATTTTTAATTATTTTTTTATTAATAGTTTGATTTTTTAGGTCAGCAAATAAAATAAAATAATTTGTTATTGAGGGTACAATAATTTTTTTTTTATTTCTTATATCGTAATTTGTAAAAACTCCTTTTTTTACGTTATATAATTTTTCAATCTGATTTTCTGATTTTAAAATGAATCTTTTTAATTTATTATGCTCTAAATTGAATGATTTAAGTAATTCTAATAAATCTTTATTTGCTCTCAAAAATATAGAATTAAAACCAACATCAACAACATTAAACATTGATTTATTATAAAGTTTTTTTGGATTGTATTTATTTTTTCTTAAATGATTTTTAATTGTTACATATCTATCATAATCCGAATCTAAAGGTCTATATTCTGGATTTATAACTTTATTATCTCCTCGTTTGTATTTTAAGTTTTTTTCAACCTTAACTTCTTTCATTGAATAATCCCAAAGTGGAGAGTTATCATATCCACTTTCCCAAGGATGTAATATTGAAACTAGACCTGTATTTTTTGGGTCTCTGTATTTAATTAACCACTCATGATATTTTTTTAATTTTTGAACTATTGATTTAATTTTTACTTTGTCTGAAATTTTGATTTTATTTTTATCTAAAATTTTCTTTAACATAATTGCAAGAACTGGAGGTTGTGTTATTCCTGATGAATGTATTTTGTTTCCACAATTCCATACAGAGTGGTTTGGATAATAATTTGTTTTTAAATCATGGAATAAAATATGAGGTATCATACCATCTTTCCATTGACCCCTTAAAAGAGTTGTTATTTCATCAAGTGCATACTTTAGATTAAAGTATGAGTAGCCTAAGGAAATAAAGCCAGAGTCCCACTTCCATTGTGCAGGATACAATTTGTTATTTGTAGGCAATGTGTAACCTCTTTTTTTATTCCCTAATAAAACTTTTTTTGCTTTATCTATTAATTTATTTTTCAACCTTTGACACTCCCTGCGGTGAGACCACTAACTAGATATTTCTCAAAATAAACAAAAATAAATAGAACAGGCAAAGTTACAATAACTGAGCCAGCCATTAAATATTGTCTTGGTGTTTCTGCATCACCACTCAAATATTGTATGGCTCTTGAAAGAGTAAAAGAATTAGGGTTATCTAGAAACATTAGAGAAAATAAAAATTCATTCCAAGCTATCATAAATACATATAAAGCCACAGAAGAAATTGCAGGAATGCTTAATGGAATTACAATTTTAGAAATTATTCCAAACCAACTAAGTTTGTCTAATATTGCTGCCTCTTCTAATTCCTTTGGGATACTTTTGAAGTATCCTTGAAGCATGTAGATAGCTACTGGAAGCGTTGTAGCTGTATAAACAATTAATAATCCTTCTATAGAGTTTCTGAGGCCTAATTGACTAAAAATTGTATATAAAGGAATTACTAAAACTATCGCTGGAAACATGTAAATTATTAATATCGATGTTGACATAAATGTTTTGCCAAAAAAGTTTAATCGAGCAATTGCATATGCTGCTGGAATTGCAAAAAGAAGAGTTATGATCACGGTGCCTACAGATACAATAGTGCTGGTCAAAATATATTTACCAAATTTATAAGATTTAAAAATTACGAAATAGGAATTAAATAAGTCCTTCAAATCTTGACCAAAATTAATACTAAAATCCAGTGGGTTAACTAATAAAGCAATTTGAGTTTTAAAACTCGTTATTAGCATCATGTAAAAAGGGAAAAGAATTACAAATGAAAAAAATAAAATGCCAAATAAAGTTAAAAAATCAAAAATAATTACTTGGGTAGAATGTTCCTTCTTTAAATCTTCAAAACTGTATTTATTTATTTTATTTACATAAAAATATAAAACTAAAAAAATACCAATATTGTACCATAGGGGTAACTTTTGAATAATATAACCATCACAGATTACAAAAATAAAAGAAAAAGTAATTGATTTATAAAAAATTTTAATTTTATTGCCTATTCTTAAGTGAGCAAATGATATGAGTAGACCAAAAATAAAAATTATTTGTAAATTAAAGTTTTGAATATCTAACCCTTGTAAAGTCGCTAATATTTTCCATATTGAAACTAAGAAAATTAAAAAAAATGAAGATATTAATGCAAATAAAATTAAATTTTTAGTTTTCATCCACTCTCTTTCCTAAAAGCTTGAAGTAAAAAAACATAAACAATAAAAGTAAAACGACTATTACTATTGAAACGGCCGATCCCATTCCAATATCAGATATTGCAAAACCTTGTTGATATACATTAATTGGTAAAGTTCTGGTACCTGAGGCACCACCGGTAAGTAAGAAAACATCTTCAAACTTATTAAAATTCCAAATAAATCTTATCATAAATAGAATTGATATAACTGCTGTAATTTGTGGGAGTGTTATTTTAAAAAACTTTTGGAAAGGGCTTGCCCCATCTACATCAGCTGCTTCATATAATTCTTTTGGAATTGCCTGAAGTCTTGCAAGAATAAATAAAAAAGCTAAAGGAAAATATCTCCAAATTTCAAACATAATTACTGTTGTAAGAGCTAGTCTTAGCTTAAAGTTAAAACCTAAAATATTAATATCAATGTATTTTTGTCCAAGTAAGTTTATCGGTGTCTCTATAACCTGATAATTTATTAACAAGCTATTTAAAGTTCCACTATTTGGGTCTAATAAAAGTTCCCAAGTGTAAGCTAAAGCTACCACTGGAGCAACATAAGGAAATAGTAAAACACTACGCATAAAAGTTCTTCCATAAAATTTTTGATTAACCATTTGAGCCGTTAAAATACCAAATATAATTGATCCAACAGTGCCAAAAAATGTGTAGTAAAAAGTCGTGAGGAGTAGATCTATAAACTCATCATCAAATAAAACTTTCTTAAAATTTTTGAGAGTAAAAGTCGTGTTAAGCAATATATTATCAGAGGTTCCATCTAATTTAGGTTTAGTTGATTTAAGGGCTTTTTTATTTATTTTTGAACCATCATTTATTTCAAAAACTACTTGAAAATTTTCTCTATATTTTGCCGGCCAATTACCAAATTTACACTTTAAAATATATTTTTTGTAATCACATCTTTTGTCTAATTTCTCAATTTCAAAGTTTTTTGGGAATTTATCTTGAAATGTAACATCCCTGACTTCTTGAAGTAAGGAGCTATTTCTTAATTTATATAAAATCTTTATTTTCGACGGGTCTTCTGAGATAGATTTAACAATTTTTTTAGCTCTAGGTTCTGGAATTCTAATATCTTTTAATTCAACTTCTTTAAAACTAATCCAAACATTTGCAAAAATTGGAAATAAAATTATTGCAAAAACTAGAGCAACTGCAGGTAAAGTTAAAATATATGCAGTTTTTTTTTCAGTATTAGCTAAAGTATCTTTCATAAAAAAAGCGGATAAGTAATCTTATCCGCTTTTTTAATTAATTTAAATTACTAGAATTTAGCTAGTGCTTTGTTAATCATATCAACAGCCTCATCTACATCGATTTGGTCGTCAATATAAAGTCTAGTGATTCTATTTATAAATTGAGAATTAATTACTTTTGATGCTCTTGATAGCTCACCTTCTTTAACTCCCCATCTATTTGCAGTATCTAAACCAGCAACAATGTTATTTATAACATCAGGGTCATACAGATCTGACAATGGAGCTTTTCTATCAACTCCAACCGGCAATTTACTCCAAGCTTTTGTAAATGCCTCTGGATCACTTGCATTTCCTCTTCTCACTGGAAATTTACCTTCTGGAGCAATAGATAAAGTACTTGTATATCCTTCATCCATTGAATACATGATAAATTGTTTTGCTTCATCAGTATCAGCATCAGCTGTTATACCAAAGTATCTAACATCTGCCCATGCAGCACCTTTTTTATTACTTGGTCCACTAAAATTAGTTATGAAACCAGTTTTAGATGCAAGTTCAGGTGAAGTTGGATCACTATTTATTGTTGGAGGAGCAGAGTCTCTTAAACCTGCAAGCTCATCCATAATAAATGGAGACCAAATAATCATTGGTGTCTTTCCGGCAAAATAAAGTGCTCTTGATTGTTTCCAATAAAGCTCACCAGGAGGACTAGCTTTTGCAATAACTTTATAAAATTCTAATGCCTCTTTTAACTTTTTACCTTGCTTTTTAATTCCACCTTTTTTAACAATGTTAACTCCATTTGCTAATAGAACATGTTCTAGAACCTGACTCATGAAATTTTCATCAGTTTTAGTTGCAGCCACAAATCCAAACATACCATTTGTTTTTGAGAGTTTTTCAACAGCTTTTACAATGTTAGCATAACTTGTTGGCGGCTCTAGTTCAGCGTTATCAAAAAGATCTTTTCTGTAAACAACCATTTGCGTCCATCCATCAACTGGAACAGCAGCAATTTTTGATCCTGACTTAGCCATATTAAGAGCACCTGGAGCAAAAGTATTTTTACCAAGTTCCTTTACTACTGCGTCATTAGCATCAACATCTAAAATACCTGCTTCTGCCCAAGGTAACACGTATTGTAAAGTGTGATAAATCACGTCTGGTAAATCACCAGCTGCCGCAGCGGCAGTTGCTCTAGTACCTAATTCCTTTTCTTCAATTGGAATTACATCAACTTTAATGCCTGTCTTAGTCTCGAAAGCTTTAGCCATTTCCTCTTGCTTAGCCATACGAGCAGGTTGGACTTCTGTAGTCCAAAATTTAATATCTGCATAAACTATATTTGTAATGAATAATGAAATTATGCAAAATATTTTTACTATATTTTTCATTTCTCCTCCTGAGATTTTTTTTAAAAAAATTACTATATTTGACAGCCTGTCGCAAATGTTTGGTAAAAATTAAATGCTATCAATTAATAGTTGAATTATAATTTTTAACTTTTTTAAAAACCCTATAGATAACGTTTATTATCCTCATTTACAGCTTTTTCTAATCTTACTAGAAAATCTGGTATAGCACTTTTTACTCTACTCCATGTAGGTATAAAAGGTGCATCCATTGGATTTAAATAAAAATCCTCACCAGCTCGAATTATATTACTTGAAAATAATTCAACTGCTTTTTCCTCAGTGTGAGAGTCAAATTTTAGACCATTAATTTCGGCATCAGCTCTGTAAGCATCTATAAGATCTAAAGCAGATCTGTAATATGTTGCTTTCAAAGATCTTAATTGTTCTCTACTAAAAGAATGACCTTGTGTGGCTAATTTTTTAATAAAGGTTTTAATAATATCTGTGGACATTCTTGATAGACCTTTCTTTTCATCATTTAGAGATAGATCTTGGTGTTTATGATCATAAGTATCTGCTAAATCCACCTGACAAATGTTTTGAGGTGAAAAATTTCTTTGCATTTCAGATAAAATTCCTATTTCTATACCCCAGTCTGATGAAATTCTAAGTTCAGGTAAAATATTTCTTCTAAATGAAAACTCTCCTGCAAGAGGATATTTAAATGATTTCATGAAATCTAAGTAATCACTTTTACCGATTGTTTTTTCTAAAGCATTTAAAAAAGGAAACACTAAAAGTCTCACCACTCGTCCATTCATCTTATTATCAGCAACTCTTGGATAAAAGCCTTTACAAAATTCAAAATTGAATAATGGATTTACAACTGGATAAAATAATTTTGCTAACATTCTTCTATCATAGGTTTTTATATCACAATCATGTAATGCAACAGACCTCGCACTATTTCTTGCAATAGACATTCCTATGCAATACCAAACATTTCTTCCTTTACCGTGCTCATTTGGAGCTAACCCTTTTTTTTGTAATTCTTTGTCCAATTTTTTTAAATTAGGTCCATCATTCCATAAAATAGTAAAAGGGGTTTCTAATTTTTCAAAAAAAGTCCAAGCTTTCCTTGCTTCGGCTTCGCTTGCTTGATCTAAGCCTATAATAATATGATGTATGTAATTAGTTTTACTTATCTCTTTTACAATATTAGGTAATGCATCTCCTTTTAATTCTGAATAAAGACATGGTAGGATAAGCTCCATCTTTCTTTCTTTAGAAAAACCTAAAAGCTCCTTTTCTATTTGCTCTAAAGATTTTGTTCCAAAATCATGAAGTGTTGAAATTATTCCATTTTGAGAAAAATCACTCATAATGGACTTTAGTAATTTTTATTTATTTTAACCAGAGCCATTTTGATCACATCTGCCCAGCCTTCAGGTGATGGCTTATTAGTTGATATTAAATCATTTATGGGGATTTGATCTAATGTAAATTTATCATTAAAGACAAGACAAGGAAAATCACTAACTTTAAGCATATCTAAATCATTGTAATTATCACCAACTGCTATTGTCTTTACATTTTTGTTATTCTTTTTAAAAAATCTGACAAATACTTGAAGTGCTTTAGCTTTATTCACTTTATCAGTTAAATTAATAACTCTACCACCTTCTTGTAAAGCTAAACCTTTAATTTTAACAATTTTTGATAACTCATTTTTTTCATTTTTGTTTCCCTCGAATATAAAAGGAATAGTGTATTTGCGATTTAAAGCCATTTTGAGCTTTTCGTCTTCTAAACCAAAAATTTTGCTTTGTTTTTTTTTATCCATCTCAGATAACCATTTACATTTAATTTGTAAATTTTCTGGGACTGATTTTTCAAAAATTTTTATAAGATTATCTTTTTCTCTACTTAGTATTAATTCTTTAGGTAAATTTGAATTTAATAAATCTAATCCAATAATAGCTGCTCCATTTTCACAAATATAAGGTAAACTTGTGCCTAACTCATCGTTAAAATCTATAATCTCTTTTTCTGTTTTGCTTGTATTAGGTATTATAAAAATACCTTTAGAAATTAGTTGTTTTAAATAGTCTTTTACTTCATCGAATTTGAAAGTGTCTCTATGAAGAAGTGAGCCATCAAGATCAGTAAATATCAAAACTTTGAATAATTTTTCCATTCGTTGATGTTTATAAAATATTTAAATAATTAACAATTTTACTTATTATGCTTGTTCAATTATAAATATTACCATAAATACTCATGAAATTCATTAATGCCCTCGTGGTGAAATTGGTAGACACAAAGGACTTAAAAGCCGAGGGATAGAAGTTAAAGTCAGTCCATAGTAGTCCAAGGTAGTCTAAAACATCCTATAAAATCATATAACTATAGTTTAGTTTTTAATTAAGGTTAGAAAATAAGGCTTAATTTATTTGTGCAGACTAGTACTTAACTAGTACCTGTAAAGATAATATTGTAAGTTTTTTTTATGTATAGATATCGAAGACAAAGATTTAAAAAAAAAATTAAATATAATGATTTAGCTTATCTTGGATACGACACACCATTTTTAGAAAAATTGATAAGAAAACAATACAAAAGTTTAATATGTTCAAAATGTAATGATGAAATTAATCTAGATTATTATAATGTAGATCAACGAGTGAAGTCAGGTCCGTATGGTCTTTATTTTTCATGTATTAAGTGTAACGAAAATTCCCCACTTAAACTTAAGTTTAATATTGAAGATGATAAGAGGATAAATGAATTAAATGAGAAGATTAATTATTTCAACAATATACTTCCAAAGGTAAAAAAAAATTTTAGCAAGATTAAAGAAAGACAACAGCAAAATAGGGAAAAAATTGCCTATCAAAATGAACCATTTTATAAATTGGAAAAACAGTACATTAAAGAAATTAAAGAGATAAATCGCTCAATAGATAGTATTAGCGATTTTACACAAAATACTACTTTAGACGATATTGCTTATTTATTTAAACTAAAAGAAGAAAAAAGATCTACATTTTGTTTTATAGAACCTTATACATTTATATATGAAGATAGCACAATTTTGGTTGGCGAAAAAAAAGTTGAAGTTATTTATAGTATTAAAAAAGGATTTGAAGATAAATTTCATAATCTAAGAAAGAAACGAATAAAACTTTATGAGCTTGCTAAAAAAAATAATTCAAAAAAAATTGAGCCTACTAAAGATTTTTATGATGATCCCGATGATGAATTCAATGAGGAACATGGTTTTTTATTCACATATTGTATAGATAAATATGGAAATTTTAATGATTTTAATAACCCCAGAGTAGCAGAGGCAATTGAAAAAGAACATTACAAACCTTTAACTAAAGAAAAACAAAAAAGAATATCAGTATTAAAAAAAGTATTTAGATTAACAGATGGATATATTTATGTACTTTCAAATACTTTATTAGAAGGTCTTTATAAAGTTGGTTGGACCGAAAGATCTCCTGAGGAAAGAGCCTTGGAATTATCCGCAACTGGTTTGCCTGAACCATTTAAAGTTATCTACAGTATTAAAACTGATTTATCTATTGAGTCTGAAAAATTAATTCATAAAAAATTAGATAAATTTAGATATAGATCAGATAGAGAATTTTTTAAAACTGATATTTCCACTATTAAAAAAGCAATTACAGATGTATTGAGCAATTAAATTTATAAAAGGTATTGATATAGGATATTATGGGAGGACTAGTACCAGACTAGTACCTAGAGAGATAAAATAAAAAAAATTTACTTATTACCCTTGTTCAATTATAAATATTAGCATAAATACTCATGAAATTCATTAATGCCCTCGTGGTGAAATTGGTAGACACAAAGGACTTAAAATCCTTGCCGCTTGCGGAGTGCCAGTTCGAGTCTGGCCGAGGGCACCATTAAATGAATAAACCCCAAATTATTTCAGATAAAAATAAAAAATCTCTTAAAATTAAATCTTTACTCACAAAAAAAATTGAAGCTAATCAATTTAAAAAATCAAATCTTGTAATTGTTATAGGGGGCGATGGTTTTATGCTTCAAACACTTAAAAAAAATAAGAGTTCTAAAAAGCAATTTTATGGAATTAATTCAGGAAATTATGGTTTTCTAATGAATATATTTTCTTCAAAAAATATTATTAAAAATTTAACAAAAGCTAATATGATTTCTATCTCCCCTTTAGAAATGACAGTTAAAAATAAAAATAATAAATCAAAAAAATCACTCGCTATTAATGAGGTATCTGTTCTTAGACAAAGCAGACAGGCTGCTTCATTATCAATTAAACAAGGTTCTAGACAAATAATTAAAAACTTAGTTTCAGATGGTGTTTTAGTGTCAACTCCTGCAGGAAGTACTGCTTATAATTTATCAGTTCATGGTCCAATTTTAAGTTTAAATTCAAAAAAATTATCCATTTCTCCAATAAGCCCATTTAGACCTAGAAGATGGAGAGGAAAGATTGTTAATGATAAATCAAAAATTACTATCACTAATTTAAACCCAGTTAAAAGGCCTATAAGTGCAGTTGCTGATAATCTTGAAGTAAGAAACGCAAAGTCTATTACGGTTAAAACTAACAATAAAATTAAGTTTAATCTGCTTTATGATAAAAACAGGAGTCTGCAAAAAAAAATTAAAATTGAGCAATTAAGAAGAGAAACAAACTAGATCAAATGGATACAGACCAAATCTTTTTTAAAAAAAATGGTTATCTTTTAAAAAAAAATTTAATTGATAAAAAAATGATAGATAAGATAAATAAAGTCGTAAATGAGGTTGTAGCTCAAGATAAACAAAAAAATAAAAAGAAGGTTACAAATGGAACTCAAACTTATGATAATTATCATTTTGTTTACAACTCCGATTCTTCAAAAAATAAAGAAATTTTAAGACTTAATAATCCTCAAAATAGACATAAAATATTTCATGATTTATCTAGAAATAAAAAAATAATCTCAATAGTTAAAAAATTGCTCGGTGGATCAGTAAGATTTCATTTGGGAAAATTAAACTTTAAACTTCCAAATAAGAAAAAAGGAAGCGAAGTTGAGTGGCATCAAGATTGGGCCTTTTATCCTCACACTAATGATGATTTAGTTACTGTTGGTAT
>CACLDI010000008.1 GCA_902605605.1 uncultured Pelagibacteraceae bacterium | reverse complement strand
TAGATAAAGAGATTATCTTTTTTTTTATCATCTAGATCAGCTGAGTAACCAGTTTTTCCATGTAAATTTATTTCCTGTCCAGCATCTTGTTTTGAAGTAATTATTGGTATTCCTCTGCTCATAGCTTCAATATATACTAATCCAAAACCTTCAACTCTGGATGGCATTATTAGCACGTCAGTCATAGACCAAACTTTATTAAGTTTTTTTTCAGATAAAAAACCAAACATTTTTACTTTTCTCTGTAAATTAAGGTTAATTATTTTTTCTTTAATATTTCTATATTCTGGTCCATTGCCTACAATCATTAGTTTTATATTTTTTTTTTTTATTTTTTTAAGTGCGCTTAGTGTACGGATATGCCCTTTACCTTTTTCAAGTCTAGATAGAAATAAAAAATTGAAATCTTTCTTTCTTTTTTTTTTAAAAATTATTTTATCATAAATAGTAGATAACCAACAAACTTTTACTTTCTTAAGTTTTCCATAAGTTAAATTTGCTTTCTTTTGTGTAAATTTAGAAATTGCAATTGAGAGAGCACTATTTTTTTGAGCTTTATATCTTTTTAAATTCTTTTTATTCCAAACATCAATTCCATATAAAAATACAATATAAGGCTTTTTATTGATTAAGAATACATTAGATCTTGCTAAACCGAGGTGGTCATATAAAATATATCTTGAGCTTTTAGAATTTATATAATTATTAATTGTAAAAAAAAACTTAGATTTATTATTAAATTTTTTCCGAACAAAATTGCTATTAGTAAACTTTTGTATATTATTATCCCTAAATATGTTTAAAAATAACTTATCATTGGTTAATTTTGATCTTTCTTTAAAAAATTTTAAAACTAGATTTGCAACTCTTGATATACCTCCATCAGGAGAATTAAGACTTTCAAAATTAAGAGAAATATTTTTCATTTAAGTTTATTATGATTGAGTTATTAATTAGTCGATTAAAAAAAATTTTACCAGACACAATTTTTAATTTTTTGAGAAGAATACTAACCGCTTTATTTACGCCTGTGTTATTTTCTTTTAATTCTGGTCATTTTTTGAGCTCCATCCAATCAAAAGCTGTTGACAAAAAAAATAATCCCATACCTTGGTATACTTACTCATGTATAGATTTTTTATCAACATTCAATTTCAAAAACAAAAAAATTTTAGAGTTTGGGTCAGGACAATCAAGTATTTGGTGGTCAAAATTATCACTAGAAGTTCACACGCTCGAAGATAATGATTTATATAGAAAAAAAATTACTGAATTAAATATTAAAAATTTGAAAATTTATGATTGTGACACATATTTAAACAATTTTGAAAGTTTTCAATTTAACAAAAATTTTTTTGATATAATTATTATTGATGGTTTAGATAGATTTTTAAGTTTTAAGAAATCTCTAAATTTAATATCAGGTAATGGAATATTTATTTTTGATAATTCTGAAGGATACCATGAATCAAGAGATGCTTATGCTTCGCATCCAATCTTAAGAATGATGAACGAGAATGGATATCAAAGAATTGATTTTTATGGTTATGCGCCTGGAGTAGTTAAAAAACATTGTACATCAATATTTCATAAACAAATTTCATTTATTAATGATCTTAATTTGAATATTAAAAGATTTTAAATGATAAAAAAAAAAATTAATTTAGGTTTTATTGGATTAGGTTCTTGGGGAAAAAGAGTTCTTTTTAGATTAAAAAAAAATAAAAATATAAATATAGTATTCATAGAAACAAAAAAAAAAGATTTTTCTGAGTTATATAATAAAATTGATTGGATTTATATTGCTACTCAAACCGATACCCATTTTGATCTTGTAGAGAAATTTTTAAATTTTAAAATAAATGTTCTTTGTGAGAAACCATTATCTTTTAAAGAAGATCAATTAAGGTATTTATATAATATTGCAAAAAAAAATAAAAGAAAACTCTTTGTAAACCATATAGAATTTTTCAAATTTAAAAAAGCAAAAAGTAAATTTTTGAAAAATAATATTATCGAAAATTATTATCGATTTTATTTAGACCATACAGAATCTTTTTCAAGATTTATTTATCATGATTGTTATCTTCTTCATGAATTATTAAATGAAAAACCGTTTAAATTAAAAATAAAAAATATACATAATAAATTTGATTTAGAATTTGCACAAAGGGGATCAGTCCAAAAAATAAGATCTTCTCTGATTGAAAATAAATCAAGAATACATAAGATTAATAAATTAAATTTAGTAACTAAAAAAGATTTTATAAATGATTATTTTTACTCAATTTTCACTAATCAACAGAATTTGAATTTGAACAGAAGACAAGTTTTTTTTGTTTCAAAAGTTTTTAGAAAATTTTCAGAAATTCTAAACAAAAAAAGAAATATTCCACTAAATAATTTAAATAATAAATTTAAATTATCTAAAAAAACTTTTCTAAAAAATCAAAATATACTATTTAAAACACAAAATTACATCAGAAGTGATTTTATCGAACAACTAAATCAAAAATTAAGAATATTTGTAAATCGAAAATATTCAACAACAGTTAATACATGCTCCGATGGTTTGTATATTGCTTTAAAAGCTATTGATATAAAACAAAATGAAGAAGTTATAGTCACTGCTCTAAGCTGGATTTCTACTGCATCGTCAATTTTGCAATGTAAAGCTAAGCCGGTTTTTTGCGATGTTGAAATTGCTACCAGTAACATAGATTTTAATAAAGTTGAAAAATTAATTAATAAAAAAACAAAAGCAGTTATTTTTGTAAATTTATATGGAAATCTTTGTGATATTAAAAAATTAAACAAGTTAAGAAAAAAATATGAAAATATTTATTTTATAGAGGACTGTGCACAAAGTTTTGGAAGTTCTATCAAAATAAATAACAAAATATATTTTTCTGGAAGTTTTGGTGATATAAGTTGTACAAGCTTTTATCCTACAAAAAATTTAAGTACTATTGGTGATGGTGGCGCAATATTTACTGATAGTAAAATACTAAGTGAGAAAATAAAATCGATTTCAAAATTAGGTCAAAAAAAAAGACTAATAGTCGATGAATTAGGAATTAATAGTAGAATGAATTCTGTTCAAGCAATAATGACACTTTCTCAAATAGATTTTGTCAAATTAATAAAAAAAAATTTAAAAGAAAAATTCAAAATTTATACTAAGTTATTAAAAAAATATAAAATTAAATGTAGAGTTCTCAAGAGTCATAAAAATGTATTTCCTTTCCATCTCAATTTTTGTATATATGTAAAGAAAGATAGAGATAAATTATCAAATTATTTATTATCTAAAAATATAGAAACAGGTATTAACTATGAAAAAATTTTACCTGATTTGAAAGTTTTTAAAAAGTTCTTACCTAAAAATTATAAAAAAAAATTTAAAAATAGTATTGAATTAAGTTTAACTATTTTAAATCTCCCTTTTTATTACAATATTAATGAGAGGGACCAAATTAAAGTTGTATCTGAAATCTCAAAATTTCAAAAACAAAGTTTTAGCTAACGAAAAATTGATTAATTTTTTGAAAATTTTTTAGTATTAAAGTAGATAATCCTTTTAGATTATTCTTTTTTATAATCCTATAGTCTTCTTTCATTTTAATTAAAATATTCATTATCGATTTATTACTGTTTCCACCTAATTTCATTTTTACAATTGTTTTTGGTATATAAATAGCAGATATTTTTTTGTTAGATAATGCTCTTATCAAGAAATCATAATCAGATGATATTCTATATTGCTGATTGAATTTACCAATTTTTTTAATAAATTTTCTTGAAAAATAAGTTGTAGGATGTGGAGGCATCCATCCAAAATTGATCTTTTTTTTAAAATATCGGTGATCTTTAATTTTTTTTGTTTGATGATCTGCAATCCATTTTCTTCTTACTTTATTATTTTTGTCAATATAATCTAGATTACCATAAGTTAAGTTGATATCATTATCTCGAAATTCTTTTACAATATTAGAAATAATGTCTTTTTTGTTTAAAAAATCATCAGAATGTAAAAATCCGACAATATTTCCTCTAGCTAATTTTACACCTTTGTTAAATGCATCAAAAATTCCATTATCCTTCTCACTAACTAAAATTGTTTGCTTATCTACTTTTGATTTTAAATATTGAAAAGTCCCATCATTTGAACAATTGTCTATCCACACTTTTTCAATATTTTGATAGTCTTGTTTTTTTATAGAGTTTATTGTTTTTTTAACGGTTTTTATGGAATTTGATGTGAGAGTAATTATTGATACTTTCATTTATTGTGATTTTCTAAATCACTTTTTAACATCATTTTAATAAGTTCTTTAAGGCTTGTTTTTGGCCTCCATCTTAATTCCTTTTTTGCTTTAGAATAATTGCCTTTTAAATAATTTACTTCAGCAGGTCTAAAAAATTTTTTATTAATTTTAATAATTATTTTTTTATTAGTTAAATTAATCAATCTTTCATTTAAATCTTTACCTACCCATTTAGTTTTCATTCCAAGGATCTTTGTGGCTGTATTAATAAAAGATTTAATATTATAAGTTTTTCCTGTTGCTATTACATAATCTTCAGGTCTTTTTTGTTGTAACATCTTCCACATTGCCTCAACGTAATCTCCCGCAAAACCCCAGTCTCTTTTTGCATATATATTTCCAACTTCTAGAAAGTTAAGTTTACCAACAATTATTTTTGAAAGACCTAGGGTAATTTTCCTAGTTATAAATTCTTCACCTCTTAAAGGCGACTCATGGTTGAAAAGTATACCGTTTACAGCAAAAATTTTGTAAGAATCTCTATAATTTTTTGTGATATGGTGAGCAAATACTTTCGAAATTGCATAAGGACTTTGAGGATTAAAATTACTTAATTCATTTTGAAAATTATTTTTTACATCCCCAAACATTTCAGAAGATGAAGCTTGATAAAATTTAGGTTTTTGTTTTAAGTTTTTGATTACTTCTAATATATTCAAAGGGCCTATAGCAGTCGCTTGCGATGTAGTGATAGGGTTCACAAAAGAAGTACCTACAAAAGATTGAGCCGCTAGATTATAAACTTCATTAAATTTATATTTTTCAAAAAGACTTATCAAACTAGTAATTTCTGTTAAGTCAATATTTACAATTTCAATTTTATTTTCAATATTTAAATATCTTAATCTCCACTTATTATCTCTAGCAGATCTTCTATCCGCACCTATAACTCTATAATTTTTTTTTAAAAGAAACTGAGCTAGATAAGCTCCATCTTGTCCAGAGATACCAGTAATGAGCGCAGTTTTTTTCATATATTTTATAATCTAAAAAAAATTTGTTATATATTAAATGATTTTTTAGACAATGTTTTTTAAACTTAAAGATTTAGATATTCAAACAATAATTTATAGGTAAATTCATAACTTTAATATAAATGATTTACTGATAAAATGGTAATAAATAACTTAAGCTCTTATTTCAAACTAACAAGTTTAATATATATATTTCCTATAATTTTAGTTTTTAGTAAATTCATAGCTGAAATATTTATATTATTTATTTTTTTTTATTTATTTATTTTTCAATCACAAAAAACTTTGGAAATTATTAAAAATGAAAAATTTTTAAAATATTTTTTGGCCTATATTATCATTTTAATAATTATATCTTTTTTTTCTTTAGACCTATTTGCTTCATTAAAAAGGTCTGTAACATTATTTAGATTTTTATTTTTTATTATATTTTTAAAATATTTTTTTTTTACGAATGAACGAAAGCTAGTCCAATTATTGGCAATTACTTCTATTTTTTTAGTACTTCTATCTATAGACATTATTTATCAATATTTTAATGGTGATGATTTATTTGGTTTTCCTAGTGCAAACTATGGTACGAGAAATTCTGGTTTTTTTGGAGATGAACTTATAGCAGGTGGTTTTATAAATTTATTTTTTTTCCCCTGTTTATTGTTATTTAAAACAAAAAAATACAAATTAATTTCTTTTTTTTTACTAATCTTATATCCCTCGACAATTTTATTTACAGGAGAGAGATCTAGTTTTTTTTTAATGATTTTGGGACTAGCAATAGCTTTACCATTTTTAATAAAAAATAAAAATTCTTTAATAGCATTAATATTATCCCTGATACTAATGTCTATAAGTTTGTATAATAGTCCTGTCGTAAAAGAAAGAATGGTAGAAACAACAATTGCGCAGATCTCTAAAGGATATGATAAAAAATATTTTAAAGATAAAAAGTTTACTAAAGAATATCAGAGTAATTCTATAAGTAAAAAGAATGATATAGCATTTTTAAATTCAGGTTGGGGAGCACATTTTTTAACATCAATTGAGATTTTTAAAGATTATCCTCTTACTGGAAGTGGGCTAAAAACTTTTAGAAAAATATGTTCAGAAAAAAAATATGAGAAAATTAAATCTTTAAATTACAAGAACAGGTGTGCAACTCATCCACATCAAATTTATTTTGAAATATTAAGTGAAACAGGCATCATTGGTTCTATTTTTTTTATTTTTTTAATATCAATTTTATTTAAAAATATTTTTTTAGATACCTTTTCAAAAAAAGGTGAACACTATTCTGTTCTATTGATTGTAATTCCATTAATTCTTAAGTTATGGCCTCTAACTACTACAGGCAGTTTTTTTACTAATTTCAATTTAATAACTTTTAGTTTTTTTTTAGGTTTGGCTTTATCTATTAAAAATATTAACTTTCAAAAAATAAATTAACTTTTAAGTTTTTTTATAATTAAAATATAAAATAATATTTGGAATATTATTAAGAATATTGTGATTTCCTTTATTAAGCTATCTAAAATTATAGGAACACAAATAATTAAACTATAGACAATAAAGACTTTTTGTTCAGAAATCTTTTTTTTTAGATAATGGTGAAGGTGCTCTTGATCTCTCTTAAATGGATTATTTTTATTCATAATTCTAACAATAAACAATCTGAGCATATCTATACCAGGTATCATGAGTATCAAAAAAATACGATCAGCCTCAAATTTCATAATTCCTAAATTTTGATTATAAAATTTTATAAATAGGACACTCATAAAAAAAGAAATTAAATATGAGCCGTTATTTCCCAAAAAAAAATCATTCTTAAGGTTAAATATCAATGAGATAGACAAGAATATAACAAAGTTTATAACAATAAAATTTTCAGCATTACTTAAATTGAATATTAGAATAAGACTAATAAAAATGATTAAGGCGTATGAAATTGCAATACCGTTTAATCCATCTGCTAAATTAAATGAATTCATTAATAACCAAAAACAAAGGATTGTAAAAAAATATTTAAAAAAATTGTTTAATTCATATGTTGCATTTAAAAAAGATATATCTATTGTTTTAAGTAAAATTTCCTCATTTAAACTTAAAAAAACAAAAATTATTAAAATAAATAAAGATGATTTTAGATATGGATTATTGTCTTTAACATCATCAAAATATCCAACTAAAAATATTAAAAAAGAAAAAATTGTTAAATAATGATAAAAAATATCTAATTTTAGATTTAATTGAATTTGAAAATAAACAGTTGTATAAAATAAATAAAATATTAACCCTCCAACAGCAGGTGTTGCTTTTGAATGCGTTTTATTTTCAGAAGGATAATCGATTAAATTAAGTTTTTTAGCAAAACGACAAGAAATATAAAAATAAACAAAAAAAAGAATAATATTTAAAATTACATAATTATAAGACATTGAATGAATTTACAGAATTTACTTTATCTATTTTTATTATAATCTCTACTTTTAATATGTTAAATTTCAAAAATTTTTTAAAAAACAAATGTAATTAAACTTGGTGATTTATAATTATGTAATTGTGGGAGGAGGAATAGCTGGAATTTCTATAGCCGAAATTCTTTCTAGAACGTCAGATAAAGTTTGTTTATTGGAAAAAGAAAAACTTTTAATGAGTAAAAGTAGTTCTGATCAACATGGCTGGTTTCATATAGGTAGTTTATATGCCTTTATGAACAATGAAGAATATTTAAAGGGTTTAATTAAAAACACTAAAGATATAATTAATTACTATTCTGAATTTAAAAAATTAAATATGACCTTAAATTCTAAAGGCAATCTTGAATTCAATACTTCTAAGGATGGATGGTTTAGAAATAGTGATGTTGATTATTTGATTGCATCTAGAAATAATCAGGATTTAACGTCTAAAAATTTTTTTGGAAGAATTAAAAATATTTTATCTTGGGAGAAAAAAATAAAAAAATTTGTTTCCAGACATAACAAATTAAGAAATTTTGATTTAAGAAAAGATGAGTCTCATAAAGAAATTTCAAAATCAAACTTCATTAATTATAGTAACAAAGAAATTACAAAACCCTCGTACAATGGAGTTAAAATTGATAATAATGAATTTTTTTCTATGAAAGGTTTTGATAAGCCAATGAGATCAAAGACAATATATTCTGATCTTTATTCTTCATTTAAACTTAATGGTGGTACAACATTATTAGAAACAAATTATAAAAGTGTAAAAGAGAAAGATGATTATTGCGAAATATTACTTAATGATACAGATACTATTAAAACAAAAAAAATAATCTTCGCAAATGGTGCGGGGATTAAAGATTTCATAAAAAATGTAACTATTTATGAGTCACCTTTAATGGTTACATATCCAAACATATTAAATAAAAATATCGTTAAATTAACTCCAAATAATGATAATACTATAAATCATTTTATGCATGAGCATTCAGAAGGGTTCTATTCCGTAATAGGTTCAGGACTAAGTTCGAAATTAGGCGATAATGAAAGTAAAGATAATGTATTAAAAATTTTTCAAAACAATTGTAAGTCATTTTTTAAAAATCTAGATAAAGTAAGATTTAAAGAAATTTATTTTGGAAAAAAGGTTGAATACTCTGCGAAAGAACAAAGAAATTATCATTATAAAATTTTTGATTTATCTAAAAAACAATTTGCAGTTTTGCCAGGAAAATTCTCAATGGCTTTTAGCCTAGCAGTAGATCTTTATAAAAAGCTTAATAATTCAAATCCTCCAAAAAATATCAAAAGAGATTTAAATTTAGATAATAAAAATATTTCAAATAACAAGCATTATAATTTAGTAAGTAAATTTATTTCAACTATTCAAACCTAATACACAAATAGATGAAAGAAATTTTGATTACAGGTGGAGCAGGTTATATTGGGGCAGCTACAGCTCAATATTTTTTAAAAAAAAAATTTAAAGTTTATGTAGTGGATAATCTTTCTACAGGAAAAAATTTGCTAAAAGATAAAAATTATTTATTTATCAAATCAGATTTTTCAAATAAAAAAATAGCCCAGTTATTAATAGACAAAAAAATTAAAAACGTTATTCATCTTGCAGCCTCAATAGATAATAACGAGTCAGTTTTGCGACCCAACAAGTATTATATAAATAATTATTTAAAGGTAAAAAAATTTATAAAAAATTGTGAAAAAGCAAAAATAAAATATTTTATATTTTCATCTTCTGCTGCGGTATATGGAAAGACTAATTGCTTCAAACCAATTAATGAAAAATTTAAATCTAAACCAATTACTCCTTATGGCAAAAGTAAGTTAATGAGTGAGAAACTCTTAAAAAATACCAAATTTAAAACAATTATATTGAGATATTTTAATGTAGCTGGTCCAACATTTGAAAATTTATATAGGCAAAATTTTAATGGTTATAAACATTTATTAAAAAAATTGAGCGATTTGAGATTTTCAAAAAATATAGATTATTTCAAAATTAATGGTAATGATTATAATACATACGATGGGACATGCGTAAGAGATTTTATTCATGTACAGGATATTGCAAAAATTAATTATAAAGCCATATACTTATCAAGTAAAATATTAAAAAAAAATAAATTTAAAATATTTAACTGTGGTACTTCAATAGAAAAAAGTGTTTTAGAAATTGTCAAAAAATTTTCAGTTTTAAGTAAACTTAAATTCAAAATTAAATTTGTTAAAAGGCGAAAAGGAGATACAGATTTTTTATTAAGTGATAATAAATTATTAAAAAATTCGTTTGATATTAAACTTCTTGGAATAGACAAAATTATTAAAGATCTTGTTAAATAAATTTATTTCTATATATATGACTCTATGTCAAAATATTTAGTGTGCGGTGCAGGTGGATTTATAGGTGGATATCTTGTAAAATCCCTGATTGATGAAGGTCATGAGGTAGTTTGTGCCGATATTAAACCATTAGAGTTTTGGTTTCAAAACTTTGATAACTGTCAAAATTATTCGCTGGATTTAAAAGAGATTGAAAATTGTGAGAAAGTAAGCACAGGTGTAGATTACGTTTATAATATGGCATGTAATATGGGTGGAATGGGGTTTATCGAAAATAATAAAGCTGAATGCATGCTATCAGTACTTATAAATACAAATATGCTGAGGTCTTGTAAAAAAAATGATGTTAAAAGATATTTTTTTTCATCAAGTGCATGTGTTTACAATGGACAAAAGCAAAACGAGACTTTCATACCAGGTTTAAAAGAAGAGGATGCATATCCTGCTGAGCCTGAAGATGGGTATGGTTGGGAAAAACTTTTTAGTGAGCGAATGTGCAGGCATTTTACTGAGGATTTTAAATTAGAAACAAGATGTATTAGGTATCATAATGTTTACGGACCATTAGGTACATATGACGGAGGAAGAGAAAAAGCTCCTGCAGCCATATGTAGAAAAATTGCAAATGCCAAAATTAATAAGGAAAAATCTATTGAGGTTTGGGGAGATGGTGAACAAACTAGAAGCTTTATGTTTATTGATGATTGTATTTTTGGCACAAAAAAGATTTTTAACTCGAATTTGAATGAGGTTTACAATCTTGGAAGTAGTGAGCAAGTATCTATAAATCAAATGATTAAAATGGTAGAAAAAATTTCAGATTATAAGGTGGAAAAACGATATTTATTAAATAAACCTAAAGGAGTAAGAGGAAGGTCAAGTGATAATACAAAGATTCTTTCGGATCTAAATTGGGAACCTAGTATTAAATTGTATGAGGGCCTTGAAAAAACATATTCTTGGATTTACCAAAGTATAAAAAACCCCTCAAACACACAAAAATTTACTTCCTCTAATTAAAAAAAACTTTACTTTACATTTAAAGCTTTAAAATGTAGAAGGTCCTACCTGGTGATTATTGCGAAAGTGTTACACCCGATCCCATTCCGAACTCGGAAGTTAAGCCTTTCAGCGCCGATGGTACTTTGTCTTAAGATATGGAAGAGTAGGACATCGCCAGGCATATACCTCTAATGAAAAATATCTTAATAGTAACTGGCGGTGCTGGCTTTGTTGGTTCAAATCTTATTGAACTTCTATTAAAAGAAACTAGGTATTTATTAATCAGTATAGATAATTATTCTTCTGGTAACAAAAAAAATCATTTAAATAGCAAAAGAGTAACTTACATAAAGGGCAAAACTGTAGATGTTGAAAAAATTTTAAAAAAAAAGAAAAATCAAATTAAAGCTATTTTCCACTTTGGGGAGTTTGCAAGAATTTATCAAAGTTTTAAAAAATTTGATGAGTGTTACCGATCTAATTCAATAGGGTCTCAAGCAGTATTTAAATTTTGTTTAGATAACAAAATTAAACTTATTTATTCAGCTACTTCTGCAAGCCTAGGTAATAATGGAAAAGATAAAAATCTTTCACCGTATGCTTTTACAAAATCTAAAAATTTGGAATTGTTAGAAAATTTGAAAAAATGGTTTGAATTTAAATTTGAAGTTATATTTTTTTATAATGTTTATGGTCCAAAACAAATAAAAATAGGAGATATGGCAACTGTAATCGGAATATTTGAGGATCAATATTTAAAGAAAAGACCTTTAAGTGTTGTAAAACCTGGAAGTCAAACTAGAAGATTTACTCATATAAGCAACACTGTAAGAGTGTGTTATGAAGCTTTTAAGGCAAATAAATGTAAATATTACAGTATTACAAATAAGAGAGCTTATTCTATATTAAATGTTGCAAAAATGTTTAAAAGTAAAATAGTTTACTTAAAACCTAGATTAGGCGAGCGTTATGCCTCAGCTTTAACGAAAATCTCTAATAATAATAAGATTATTCAGAAATATGGCAAATTAGAATTGAAAGATTACATAAGTTCCTTTATTAAATCCTCTCAGTTATGAAAATTAAAAGTTCTTTAAAATCTATCAAAAAAAGAGACCTTAATTCTAAATTAGTCAGAAGAAGAGGTAGAATTTACATTATAAATAAAACTAATCCAAAATTTAAAGCAAGACAAAAATAATTTTTATGGATGAGGAAAACCATAAGAAGACCTGGAATAATTTTACAAAAATTGTGTTGTGGGGCACAGTCGCAGTTATTAGTGTTTTGGTTTTAATGGCAATATTCTTATTATAAATTAATTTATGAAAATTGCCTCTATTTTAGAAAATAAAACAATCGAAAAAAGAATTGCAATTACTCTTGAAACTGCAAAAAAATATTTATCACTTGGTTTTGAAGTTTTTTTATCCGAAAATTATGGAAGTCATCTTGGAATTAAAGATGATGAATATAGAGAGTTAGGGGTATCAATTGAAAAAAATGATAAAGAAATTATAACAAATACAGATATTATTGTTCAACTAGGTCTGCTAGACGATGATAAAAGTTCTTTATTAAAAGAAAATCAAACTTTAATTGGAGTTTTAAATCCATATGATAATAAAGATAAAATAGACCATTTAGTTGAAAAAAAAGTTAATACTTTTTCACTTGAATTACTTCCAAGAATAACAAGAGCCCAATCTATGGATATACTGTCCTCGCAAGCAAACCTTGCTGGTTATAAAGCAGTAGTAGAGTCTTTTGCTAATTTTGAAAAAGCAATTCCAATGATGATGACAGCAGCAGGAACTATTCCTGCTGCAAAAGTATTGGTTGTTGGAGCAGGAGTTGCAGGATTACAGGCTATTGCAACTGCAAAACGAATGGGAGCAATTGTATTTGCTACAGACGTTAGAATGGCATCAAAAGAACAGGTTGAGAGTTTAGGAGGAAAATTTTTGACAGTTGAAGGTGCAGAAAATCTCGAGACCGAAGGAGGTTATGCTAAAGAAGCATCTGATGATTTTAAAATTAAACAAGAAGAATTATTATCTGAAACACTAAAGAAAATTGACATTGTAGTTTGCACAGCTTTGATTCCTGGAAAAAAAGCACCGGTGATTATCAAAGAAGATATGATTAATAATATGAGCGCTGGTTCAATCATCTATGATCTAGCTGCTATACAAGGTGGAAATACAGCACACACTAAAGTTGATGAAGTTGTTGATAAAAATGGTGTTAAAATAATGGGGGAAAGTAATATTTTAAATAGACTTCCAACTTCTGCATCCAATTTATACTCAAAAAATGTGTTTAACTTTGTCTCAAATTTATATGATAAAGAGAATAAAAAAATAAACATCAATTTAGATGATGAAATTATTGAGAAAACTTTAATAAAATAAAATCATGGAAATAGACCCTTTTATATTTAGATTAAGTATTTTTATCCTTTCAATTTTTATAGGATACTATGTGGTTTGGAGTGTAACTCCATCATTGCATACTCCTTTAATGTCTGTTACTAACGCAATTTCATCAGTAATAATTGTTGGAGCAATTATTGCAGGCTTAGCTGGAAATTCTGATACCATATTTAATACCTCAAGTATCTTTGGATTTTTAGCAATATCATTAGCAGCAATTAATATTTTTGGTGGCTTTCTAGTAACGCAAAGAATGCTAGCAATGTACAAAAAAAAGAAAAAAGGTAAATAATGTTATCAGCAAATTTATCGGCTATTTTTTATTTAATTTCAGGTGTATTATTTATTCTTGCCTTAAGAGGGCTTTCTTCACCAGAAACATCAAGACAAGGAAATTTTTTTGGAATTTTAGGAATGGCCATTGCAATTACGGTTACATTTTTATCAATTGGTAATTTTTCAAGTGGATTTGTGATCGTTTTAATCTTTCTTTTAATAGGAGGATTAATTGGTGCGTTTATTGCTTATAAAATTCCAATGACAGCGATGCCAGAGTTAGTTGCTGGTTTTCACAGTTTAGTGGGTCTTGCAGCTGTATTTGTTGCAATAGCTGCTTTTTTAAACCCAGAAGCTTTTAATTTAGGTTCACCTGGAAACATAAAACTTGGTAGTTTAATTGAAATGTCAATTGGTGCAGCAGTAGGTGCAATAACTTTTTCAGGTTCAATTATTGCTTTTTTAAAACTTCAAGGAATTATGTCAGGTTCTCCCATAACATTCAAAGGTCAGCACCCGTTAAATGCTTTAATTTTAATTTCAATAATTGTTATTACTTATCTACTTTGCTCAACTCAGTCTTCTAACTTATTTTGGATATTACTTGCCATATCTTTTTTAATTGGTTTTTTATTAATAATTCCAATTGGTGGAGCAGATATGCCAGTGGTTATTTCGATGTTAAATTCATACTCAGGTTGGGCTGCAGCTGGTATTGGATTTACTTTAGAAAATACAGCATTAATAATTACTGGTGCCTTAGTAGGATCCTCAGGAGCAATTTTATCTTACATAATGTGTAAAGGAATGAATAGATCATTCTTTAATGTTATCCTAGGGGGATTTGGTGCCACTGAACAATCAGCTTCAACACAAAATAAAGAGCAAAGACCAGTTAAAAGCGGAAACGCAGATGATGCTGCTTTTTTAATGAAAAATGCTTCATCTGTAATAATTGTTCCAGGTTATGGAATGGCTGTTGCACAAGCACAACACGCTTTAAGAGAAATGGTTGATACTTTAAAAAAAAATGACATTAAAGTCTCTTATGCAATTCACCCTGTGGCAGGACGAATGCCAGGACACATGAATGTATTATTAGCTGAAGCAAATGTTCCATATGATGAGGTATTTGAACTAGAGGAAATTAATAATGATTTTGCAAATGCAGATGTTGCGTTTGTAATAGGTGCTAATGATGTAACAAATCCAGTTGCAAAAACAGATCCACAAAGCCCAATTTATGGGATGCCTGTTCTTGATGTTGAAAAATGTAAATCAGTATTGTTTGTCAAAAGAAGTTTATCCCCTGGTTATGCCGGAATTGACAATGATCTATTTTATAAAGAAAATACATTAATGTTGTTTGCGGATGCTAAAAAAATGACTGAAGACATTACTAAAAATCTATAGGTATAAATTTGAATACTAAAATATTTTGTGACATTGCAGAATTAGATCAAATTAGAAAATTCAATAAAAAAAAAGTTGTCAAAGGATTTACAACTAATCCAAGCTTGATGAGAAAAGCTGGAGCAAAAAATTATAAATCGTATTCAAAAAAAATCTTAAAAATTTGTAACACCAAACCAGTATCTCTCGAAGTATTCGCTGATGAATATAGTGAGATGAAAATACAGGCAATGAAGATAAATACCTGGGGTAAAAATGTTTATGTAAAAGTGCCAGTTTCAAATTCAAAGGGTAAATTTATGGGTCGAATTATCAAGGAATTAAATGATCAAAAAATTAAAATTAATATAACAGCTGTTTATAACGCTAAACAAGTTGAAAAGATTTTAAAGTTAATTAATAAAAAAACAAAAGTAATTATCTCTATTTTTGCTGGAAGAGCAGGCGACGTAGGAAAAGATCCTATACCAGAATTTGTAAAAAGTATTAAATTATCTAAAAAATTTAAAAATGTTGAGATACTATGGGCTAGTGTTAGAGAGCCTTATAACTATTTACAAGCAAAACAATTAGGGTGCCATATCATTACTGTGCCACCAGTAATTATTGAAAAAATAGAAAATTTTGGAAAATCGTTTGATCAACTTACAAAAGAAACTGTTAAAGCGTTTTTAGTTGATAGTAAAAAATCTAATTTTAAAATTTAGTTTTGGATTGGTTGCGGGGGACGGATTTGAACCGCCGACCTTCAGGTTATGAGCCTGACGAGCTACCAGACTGCTCCACCCCGCGGTATACTTAAATTCTATTTTTAAGTTTATTTAATTTTTTAACTCTTTTAATATTTTCTTGAAGAATTCTCTTTTTCTTTTCTGATGGCTTTTCATAAGTATTTTTTAATTTTATTACTTTAAAAAAACCATCCCTTTGAAGTTTTCTTTTTAAAACTCTCAGAGCTTGTTCAATATTATTATCTTTAACTTCTATTTTAATAACTACCTCCAAAAAAGTGGTTAACTAACACTTTTATAATTTTATGTCTATAAATTTTATTCATTATGTAGATGCAAGATTACTTAGTTTTTCTTTTTCCTTTTGTTTCTTTTCTCTTTTTATTCTTCTTTCAGCTTTCTCTATAGCATCTAATAAATCTTTTTGAGTGAATAAGTTTAATGCAACAGGATCTTTTGGATTTAAATTGTTGTAATTCCAATAGCTTTTGTTTCTGATTGATGTAACTGAATTTTTTGTTATTCCAACAAGTTTTGCAATTTGAGAGTCCTTTAACAAATTATGCTGCCTGATAAGCCATAATGCAGAGTCTGGTTTATCTTGTCTTTTTGAAAGTGGTATATATTTTTTTATTTTTTTTTCTGAGTTTGATATTTCAATATCGCTACTTTTAATTTGCAATGGTCTGCTTTCATTTTTTGAAGATAATTCAATTTCTTCTCTTGATAACTGACCTGATATAATAGGATTGTAAGCTTTGATACCTTTTGCTACTTCACCATCTGCTATTCCTTGAATTTCCACTTCATGTAATTGGCAAAAATCTGCAATTTGCTTGAATGTTAATGTTGTATTTTCAACTAGCCAAACAGCAGTAGCCATTGGCATCAAAGGTGCAATTGACATTTAATTTTTTTTTTCTGATTTAAAGTTTTGGAATTTTTTATTAAATTTACTTATTCTACCTTTATCCATTAATTTTTGTTTCCCACCTGTCCACGCAGAATGGGATTTAGGATCAATTTCTAACTTCAATAAGTCTCCCTCAGCACCCCATGTGGACTTGGTTTCAAATTGACTACCATCCGTCATTTCTACTTTAATTGTGTGGTAGTTTGGGTGAATATCTTTTTTCATAATGAGATTTATAGCAAAGGAAATTCAGAACACAATTAAAAGTTCTCTAATTCTTTTAGCATTTTATCATTAATTCCATCACTTGAGGCTCTAATATTAATTGCATTATTGTTGAATTTATTTAAATCATTTACAACGCCACCAGCTTCCTGCACCATTAGTGATCCAGCTGCTACATCCCAAATATTAATATCATTATGAAAGAAACCATCAAATCTTCCAGCAGCCACATAGGCAAGGTCTAAAGCTGCACAACCAGTGTAGCGCATATTAAAATTACTAAATCTTAATCCATCATGGTTACTTGAAAACAAACAATCATCTAAGACATTTTTTTTTGATACCCTTAACCTTTGATTATTTAGGTAAGAACCTTTATCTTTCTCAGCAAAAAACATTTCATCTTTGATTGGATCAAAAATTAAACCACTGACTATTTCTTTATTTGACTGTAAAGCAATACAAATTGCAAAATGAGGGATACCATGGAGGAAGTTTGTTGTTCCATCAATTGGGTCAATAATCCAAATATTTTCCTCATCTTTATTTTTTATTTTCCCAATTTCCTCTGAAAAGAAAGAGTAATTTTTTTTTGTTTTACTAAGTTCCTCAATAATAATATTTTCAACGCGTTTATCTGTTTTTGTAACAAAATCTCTAGGACCTTTTTTAGAAATTTGTAATTTTTCAACTTCTCCAAAATCTCTAATTACCAACTTAGATGCTTTCTCAACAGCCTTTATCATAATATTTAGATTAGAGGATATTGAAATCATAATTTAAATTTTTTTTACGTATTCTAAATTTCTTGTATCAATTATTACCTCATCCCCCGACTCTATAAATGGAGGTACTTGAATATTTAATCCATTATCAAGAGTTGCAGGTTTATATGATGACGAAACTGTTTGCCCTTTTAAAGCTGCATCAGTTGTTTCTATTTTACACTTTACTTGATTAGGAAGCTCAACTGAAATTGGATTTTCATTGTAAAAATTTACAGAAACTTCAAGATTTTCTGTTAAAAGTTTCCCTTGATCTCCAACTACATCTTTTTTAATTTCTATTTGTTCGAAGCTTTTTGGGTCCATAAAAAAATAATAACTCTCATCTTCATAAAGGTAATTAAATTTTGTTTCTTCTACAGAAGCTTTTTCAACAGTTTCACTTGATCTAAATCTTTCATTTAACTTTGTGTTTTTTCCTACACTTTTTATTTCAACTTGTGCAAAGGCACCACCTTTACCTGGTTTGACATGTTGAGTTTTTAAAACTTGCCATAAATCGTTCTTATATTCCAAAAGCATTCCAACTCTAATCTCACCAGCATTAATTTTCATTTTAATCTCTTTAAAGCTTCCAAGGGTTTATATTTTTTATTATTCCAAATGTAGCTTGAAATAGCTAAAAAATTTGCATTGTTCAATAACAGTTTTTTATAATTTTCGGAATTAATCCCTCCAATAGCTACAATAGGGGTTTTTGTAATTTTTTTAATCTTATTTAAAATTTTGATATTTGCTACATATTTGGTTTTTTTCGTTTTAGAAGAATAAAAAGCTCCAAACGCTAGATAACTTGCTTTAGCCTTTATAGCTTTCTTTGCTAAGGTTATAGAATTATGGCAGGTAATTCCTATAATTTTTTTGCTAATTATCTTCCTAGCTTCTTTTATATTAATATCTTTTTGACCTAAATGACAACCATCAGCACCTAATCTTTTTGCAACTATTGGATCGTCATTGATTAATAATTTTACTTTATTTTTTTTACAGATATCTTTTATCTTTCGTCCAATCAAAACTTTGTGTTTGAAGGAATATTTTTTGAGCCTCAATTGAAAAAAGCTAATTTTTCCTGTTTCTAGTACTTTTTGAAGATCTTTAAAAAATTTTTTATATATTTTGTTAGGAGAAATAAGATAAATAAATTTCTTTTTATTTACTCTCAAGTTCTCTCACCCATTTGCCCTGAGCAGCCAATGTACACATTTTAGCTCTGTGATTAAAAGTTTTTTGAGTTTCCTCTATATCTTTTATATTTTTAGACCATACTTTAAGAGCACTTTGTTGAAGAGCTCTTCCATATGAGTATGTCATAACAAAATTAGTATTGTTGTTTTTATTTATTAAATTTAAATTTTCTGTAGCTTCTAACTCTGATTGACCTCCAGATAAAAATGCAATTCCAGGTACATCACTAGGAACTGAATTTTTAAGACACTCAAGTGTTTTGTTTGAAACATCCTCACTAGATATTCTCTCTTTTGATTGAGTGCCAGATAATATCATATTTGGTTTTAAAATAAGTCCTGAAAGATCAACTTTATGTAAGATTAGTTCTTCAAAACATTTTTTTATAATCTCTGATGTTTTACTTAAGCAAATATCTGCAGAATGTTCTCCATCCATTAATACCTCTGGCTCCACTATAGGGACCATACCACTTTCTTGAACTAAAGCTGAGTATCTTGCAAGTGCATGAGCATTACTATTTATTGCTAGCCTAGTTGGATATTCATTACTAATTGAGTAAACCCCCCTCCATTTTGTAAATCTTGCTCCAAGTTTATAATATTTTTTCAATCTATCTCTCAGGCCATCTAAACCTTCAGTAATTTTTTCTTTAGGAGAGTTTGCTAATTCTTTAGCACCTGTATCAACTTTAATTCCAGGCACAGCGCCTGAGGCTGAAATTAGGTCAGGGATTGATTTTCCAAAACTTGTAGTTTGATTTATTGTTTCATCATAAAGAATAACTCCTCCAATACAATCTTTCATGCATTCAGATGAGAAAAGAATTTCCCTAAACAATAGTCTATTTTCTGGAGTAGAATTTACATTTACCGCTGCGAGTCTCTTAGTCATAGTAACATTGCTTTCATCTGCAGCAAGTATACCTTTACCGTTAGAAATTATTTTTAGTGCAATTTTATTTAGTTCTGACATTTATTGATTTAACGCGGTTATACCAGGAAGCTTTTTACCTTCAAGATATTCTAAAAAGGCTCCACCTGCAGTTGAAACAAAATTGAAATCATCAACAGCTTTTATACTGTTTAATAATGAGACTGTATCCCCTCCACCCACAACTGAAAAAATTTTGTTTGATTTATTATTTTTAATTATTGTTTTTGCTATTTCAATGCTGCCGTTCGCAAAGTTAGGGTTTTCAAAATAACCAGCAGGTCCATTCCATAATATGGTCTTACTAGAATTAATAATATTTGCTATTTTATCAATGGTTTTTGGGCCAATATCTAAAATCATTTCATCCTTCAAAATTTCATTTAATTTTCTTTTTTTGTATGATCCATTAAAGTCTTTAGATACAAGCACATCTTCTGGATAACTTATTTCACATTTTTCTTTTTTTGAGAGTGAAATAATTTCTTCAATGATTGGGTCACAGTTTTTTTCTTTAATAGATTTTCCAATATTATGACCAAAGTACTCAATAAAATTATTAGCCATAGCTCCAACAATAATAATATTATCAAATTTAGGTATTAAATTTTTAATAATATCAATTTTGGTCGAAATTTTGGATCCTCCAATTATACAGGATATTGGTTTTGTAATTTCAGAGGTAATTTTTGTAAGGGCATCAATTTCTAAATCTATTTGTAATCCAGAAAATGATGGTAGGAATTTAGTAATTTCAACAATTGAAGCATGTGAACGATGAGAGCAAGAAAAAGCATCATTAACATAAATGTCACCAAAGCTTGCCAGGTGCTTTGCAAAATTATTATCATTTTTTTCTTCTTCTGCATAAAACCTAATATTTTCTAACATTAAGATTTCCTCATCAAAATTATCAAAGAAATCCTTATTTTTAATTTCATTTATATTTTGTATAATTAATTTCACATTTAAACCTAATTGTTCCTTAAGATTTTCACAAATTGGTTTTAATGAAAGTTCATTTAAAGCCTTACCTCTTGGCCTTCCCACATGTGATAAAATAATAATTTTAGCTTTTTGTTTATTTAGAAATTTTAAAGTAGGTAGAATCTTGTTTATTCTAGTTGTGTCACTTATTTTCCCTTTATCTATAGGAACATTTAAATCTAATCTAAGTAATATTTTTTTATCACGAAGATTTGTTTCGCTTTTAATACTTCTCATTAAGAGATTTTATGCAAATTTTCAGCTATATCACACATTCTGTTAGAAAAACCCCATTCGTTGTCATACCAAGCTGAAATTTTACCCATATTTGCTCCAACCACACTTGTTAAAGACGCATCAACGATTGCAGAGGCTGAATGATGATTAAAATCAACAGAAACTAATTTTTCATACGTAACTTCTAAAATTTTTTTTAATTCTCTTTTTGAGGCTAATTCAAACTCATTATTTATATTTTTTATATTAATGTCTTTTTTCGTACAAAAAACTAATTCTACAAGAGAAACATTAGGTGTAGGCACTCTCATTGCCACACCTTCTAATTTTCCTTTTAAACTTGGAATTATTTCACCTATTGCTTTTGATGCTCCAGTTGATGTAGGAACAATCGACTGGCTTGCAGATCGAGCTCTTCTTGGATCTTTATGAGAATTGTCCAAAATTCTTTGGTCACTAGTAAATGAATGAATCGTAGTCATAAAACCTTTTTCAATTTTAAATTTTTTGTGAATGACATCTACAACTGGTGCCAAACAATTCGTAGTACATGAGGCAGCTGAGATTATTTTATCTTTTTTAGATAAGGTGTTTTCGTTAACACCATAAACTATTGTTTTATCTGCATTTTTGCATGGAGCAGATACAATCACTTTTTTTGCACCATTTTTAATATGAGCTTCAAGTTTTTCTCTTGAGTTAAATTTACCAGTACATTCTAAAACATAGTCAACATCATACTTTTTCCAATTAATTTTTTCGATCTTAGGCTCTTGAGAAAATGAAATTTTTTGTTTATTTATTATTAAATTATTTTCATCAAATTTAATATCAGCATCAAATTTTCCATGGATAGAATCGTATTTAATTAATTTTCCTGTAGCTTCTGAATTTGATCTGTTATTAATATGCTTAATCTTTAATTTTTTATTTCGACTTTCAAAAATTGATCTGATAATCATACGACCAATTCTACCCATTCCATTAATTCCAATTTTGATTGCCATATTTAATTTCCTATCATTTTTTTGGTTTTACTGACAATATTTGAAACTGTTAGCCCAAAGTGTTTAAAAATATCTTTGTAAGGCGCACTTTTGCCAAATTCATTAATCCCAAATGTTAGACCTGAACTCCCTACATATTTTTTCCAACAGTCACTTGATCCAGCTTCTATTGAAATTTTAAATTTAGTTTCGTTTAAAATTTTATTTTTATATAATTTTGATTGTAGATCGAAAAGCTCCATAGACGGCATTGATATAACTTTACAGTATATTTTATCTTTGGCTAATTTATGACTAGTTTCGATAGCCAAATTAACCTCTGATCCGCTTGCAAATATTGTTAAATTAATTTTATTATTAGTTCTCAAAACTTCATAGGCTCCCAGGGAACATTTATTTATATTTGTAAATGATTTTCTTATGGGATTTAGCCCTTGTCTTGTTAAAGATAAAATACTTGGTGTTTTAGAACTTTTTAAAGCATGTTCCCAACATTCAATTGTTTCAACTCTATCTGCTGGCCTAAAAACATTTAAATTTGGAATTGATCGTAAACCTGAGAGCTGCTCAATTGGCTGATGGGTTGGCCCATCCTCTCCAAGTCCTACAGAGTCATGCGTCATTACATATATAACTCTTTTTTGCATCAACGCAGATAATCTAATTGAAGGTTTACAATAATCAGAAAAAATTAAAAAAGTTCCGCCATATGGAATTAAATTTCCATAGAGTGCAATACCATTCATTATTCCACTCATTCCATGTTCTCTTACTCCGTAGTGAATATAATCTCCACTAAAATTTCCAGGCTTAATTATTTTTTGATGTTTTGTTTTTGTATTGTTAGATCCTGCTAAATCAGCAGAGCCACCAATTAAGTTATGATTTTGGTTTGTTAATGCATTAAGAGTCATCTCAGAACATTTTCTTGTAGCCAAACTTTTAGGCTCCAAAATTGCATTTCTTTTTTCCGTTTTTAAAATACTTATTAAATTATTTTTTTTTATATTTTTAAATTTTGTTTTATTTTTCTTAAATATTTTAATCCATTTTTTTTCTTGAGTTTCACATCTTTGACCAATTTTTCTCCACTTTTTCAAAAATTTATTCGGAATATTAAAAGGTTTATTGTTCCAATTTAGAGCTTTTCTAACAAGTTCAATCTCCTCTAAACCTAGAGGACTTCCATGGGAGGACGCTTTACCTGATTTATTTGGTGAACCATATCCAATTTTTGTTTTACAAGAAATAACAGTTGGTTTTTTTGCTTTTTGAACATTTTTTAATGCTTTAAATATTTCTTTTTCATTATGTCCATTTATTAAAATATAATTCCAACCATAACCCTCAAATCTTTTTTTAAAATTATCTGAAACAGCAAGATCAGTTGGACCATCAATTGAAATTGAATTGTTATCAAAAAGCATCACTAAATTTTTAAGCCGTAAATGTCCCGCCAAACTCATTGCCTCATGACTTATTCCTTCCATTAAACACCCATCTCCAGCTAAAACATAAGTTTTGTGATTAATTAAATCAGTTCCTAATTTTTTTTTTAAAATTTCCTCTGCGATTGCAAATCCCACTGCGTTTGCTATTCCTTGTCCAAGAGGTCCTGTTGTTGTTTCGATACCTGAATTTGGATGGTACTCTGGATGACCGGCACATATTGAGTTTAGCTGTCTGAAATTTTTTATACTTTTCAATGAAATACTCTTATATCCAGTTAAAAACAGTAAAGAGTATAATAGCATTGATCCATGACCTGCAGATAAAACAAATCTATCTCTATTCATCCAATTTGGATTTTTAGGATTAAATTTTAAAAAATTCCTAAAAAGTACTGTTACAACATCTGCCATGCCCATTGGCATGCCTGGGTGTCCAGAATTAGCTTTTTGAACCGCATCTATTGATAAAAATCTGATGCAATTTGCTAAATCATTATGTAGTTTATTCAAAATTATCCTGACTAGACTAAGAAGAATCTATTTAATACTATATCTATATATATGAATTCTATAAACGAAAAAGAAAAAAAATTAATTTCAATTTTAGACGATTTAAAAAATTTAGACTTAACTAATCCAAAATTACAAAATAATATTGAAAATTTAAGCAAGCAAAAAAATCAATTAGAAATTGAAAAAAATGAGTTAGAAATTAAATATAAAGAACTACTAGAGGAACATGGCTCGCTATCGAAGAAATTAGAGCAAATTAAAAATAAAGAAAAGCAAGAACAAAGAAAACAAATTGAATTTTCTGAAAAAATTGATGAATTAAATCAAGAAACAGATACTTTATTGGAAGAAATTGATAAATGGCAAATGTAAATATTAAATTTAATAATAAGGAATTCATATTGTCCTGTGAGGATGGACAAGAAGAACATTTGGAAGAATTACTAATCCAAATTAGCCAAAAGTTTAATAATTTAAAAAATGATTTAGGCAATCTAGGTGAAAATAAACTTCTATTAATTACAGCAGTGAAAATAATGGATGAGTATTATGAGACCAAAAAGAAGGTTGAGCAAAGAAAAAATGAATTCAAAGATTTGTCAAAAAAATTTAAGGAACTTAAATCTTTAATTTATGAATATAGAGATAAAAAAGAGGATGAGATAAAAAAACTAAATTTAAACCATGAAGATTTTAAAATTGAGATTGAAAATAATCAAAAAAAATATGAGCAGTTAATTGATGAAGCAGCCGATCAAATATCAAATTTTGTCAAAAAAGCAAAAATAGATAATCTATCCCAATAAATTTGTGATTAAATCAAAGTTAAGAAATAAAGTATTAAAATTAAGAAAAAGTAAGTCAATAAAATCAATTTATATAAATCCAAGCAACATTTATTCATATCTTAAAAAAAAAAATTATAATTTGAAAATTGTAGGTGGATATTATCCAACAAACTATGAAATTAATGATGTAGAAATTTTAAATTATTTTTTTAAAAGAGGTTCTACAATTTCACTCCCAAAAATTAAAAAAAAAAATCAAATGGAATTTTATAAATGGTGTATAAATGATCCTTTGTTAATAAATAAATATGGCATTCCAGAACCAGAGACCACCAATAGAGTTTATCCTGATATTTTATTTGTTCCTTTGGTAGCATTTGATAAAGAATTAAATAGATTAGGTTATGGAGGTGGTTTTTATGATCGTTACATTCAAAAGATATCAAAGATAAAAAAAATAGTAAAAGTTGGTCTTGCTTTTTCTTTTCAAAAATTAAAAACCATACCAATTAACAAACACGATAAGAAATTAGATATAATTATAACAGAGAAAGATATTATTTAATGAAAATATTATTTCTGGGCGATGTTGTAGGTATTGCTGGTTGTTCAAAGTTGACTAACAATCTCTTAAGTGAAATTAAATCAAAAAATATTGATTTTGTAATTGTTAATGGTGAAAATGCTGCTTCTCAAGGGGTAGGACTTACAAAAGAAATATGTAAAGATTTTTTTAATTGTGGAGTAAACGTAATCACAACAGGAAACCATGTTTGGGATCAAAAAGAAATTATGGAGTATATTGAGAAAGAAGAAAGATTATTACGTCCTAAAAATCTTTTTGAACCTGCGCCAGGAAAAGGATTTAATATTTATAAAACAAACGACAATATAAAAATTGGTGTTTTAAATTTGATGGGAAATGTATTTATGAAAAAGTGTGAAGATGTTTTTCAAGCTTCAAAGAAATTTTTAAGTGAGAATAAATTAAAAGAAGACTATGACATACTTGTTGTTGATTTTCACGGTGAGATTACAAGTGAAAAAAATGCGATTGGTCATTTTTTTGATGGCAAAGCTACACTTGTAGTAGGAACTCACACTCATATCCCAACCAATGATGCAAGAATTTTAAATAATGGTACAGGATATCAAACAGACGCTGGTATGTGTGGTGACTATGATTCAGTTATTGGCATGAATAAAGAAAATTCATTAAATAGATTTTTAAAAAAAAACTCCACTAAACATTTTCCAGCTATTGGAGAGGCTAGTTTGAGTGGTGTTATGGTTGAATGTAATATAGAAACTGGTTTAGCAAACAACATTCAAAGCTATATATATGGAAACCTTTAAAAAAAATTAAATAAAAAAATATGGCAGGACACTCTCATTGGGCTGGAATAAAACATAAGAAAGGAAAAGCAGATAAACAGCGTTCAAAAATTTTTTCAAAATTATCAAAAGAAATTACAGTTGCTGCAAAACTTGGTGATAAAGATCCTGCAATGAATCCTAGATTGCGATCTGCTATTCAAGCTGCAAGATCTGCTAATATGCCCAAGGACAATATTGAGAGAGCAATTGATAAATCTTCTACAACAACTGGGTCCAACTTTGAGAATTTAAGATATGAGGGATTTGGACCTGATAAAATTGCTGTTATTGTGGAAACGTTAACAGACAATAAAAACAGGACAGCCTCTAACATAAGAACAATTTTTCAAAAAAATGGAGGGAGTTTAGGAACCCAGGGATCTGCATCTCATAATTTTAAACAATTGGGAATTATTAAGATTGACAAAAAAGAAATTTCTGAGGAAAATATTCTGGAGTTAGCAATTCATTCTGGAGCTGATGAGTGTATTTCTCATAGAGATTTTTATGAAATTCATTGTGCTATAAGTGAAATTTATAATGTTAAAAAAAATTTAGAAAAAACAATAATTAATTTTATTTCAACAGAGATCGAATGGATACCTCTAAATAGTGTTGATATTCATAATGAAAAAAAAGGCAAAGTAACTGAATTTTTAGACAGTTTAGAAGATAATGACGATGTACAAAATGTTTTTTCAAATGTAAATTTAGAGGTTAATTAATGCTAATAATTGGAATTGATCCTGGAATATCAGGATCAATTTGTTTCTTTCAAGATGGAGCAATAAAAGATGTGGTAGAGATGCCAACTATGATTGAAGGTAAAAAGAATAAAAAGCAAGTAAATGGATCTCAGATTTTCAATGAAATTTCAGAGAAAATAAAAAATATGGATAAAAAAAATATAAAAGTGGTTATAGAGCATGTTACAGCAATGCCAGGACAAGGAGTTACTAGTATGTTTAATTTTGGTCAATCTTTTGGTATACTCAAAGGAATTTGTAGTGCTATGCAGCTTCCAGTCTACTTTGTTCGTCCTGCAAAGTGGAAGAAATATTTTAATTTAATCAATTCTGAAAAAGACGCAAGTAGAACAAGAGCAATTGAAATTTTTCCTTATTATTCATCATATCTATCTAGAAAAAAGGATTCTAATAAGGCAGATGCTATTCTAATAGCTAGTTATTTCTTTGAGACTTTTAAAGAAGAGTAATAACACCATAACTCAAGTCAAATTCATGACACATTTAAGTGTGAAGAGTAATTATGGAAGCAGAAATAGCAGCAAAAGCTGTAGAGCTAGGTACTAACACAGATTTTTCATTATTTAGCCTGTTTTTTAGAGCTGACATAATTGTAAAATCAGTAATGATTATTTTGATATTTTGCTCAGTATATTCTTGGGCGGTAATTATAGATAAATTTAGGTTATTTAAAAAAATAAATAAATCTTCTGAAGAATTTGAGGAAAAATTTTGGAATTCTAAGTCTGCTGAAAATTTATATAATAGTCTACCATCTAACCTTGAAGATCCTATGGCGCTAGTTTTTCAAGATGCAATGGAGGGGTTATTAAAGAAAAAAACAAGAAATAACTTAGGCGAGAGGATGAGTGCACTTTTAGAAAATGGGATTGAGAAACAAATGGCAAAAATTGATAAAGGCTTTACTTTTTTAGCTACAGTTGGTTCTACTGCACCTTTCATAGGTTTATTCGGAACTGTTTGGGGAATTATGAATTCTTTTCAATCAATAGCAATTTCAAGAAACACCAGTCTTGCTATAGTAGCACCAGGAATTGCCGAAGCATTATTTGCAACTGCGTTAGGTTTATTAGCAGCAATACCTGCGGTTGTCGCTTATAATAAATTTAATAACGATTCCAAAAAATATTCTGAAAAACTAGAAAATTTTTCAAAAAGGTTTCTAACTATAATTTAAATGGCGTTTAAATTAAATCGTTCTTCAAAAGAACCCATGAGTGAAATTAATGTCACACCATTTGTTGATGTAATGTTAGTATTATTAATTATTTTTATGGTAACAGCACCTTTGTTAACTGTCGGTGTTCAAGTAGACTTACCAGAAAGCTCTGCAGACTCACTTCCTGAGGAAACAGAACCATTAACATTATCTATAAATGCAAAAGGAGAGATATTTATTCAAGAGTCTAAAGTCGAATATAATAATATTATTGCAAAAGTCTTGGCTGTTTCAAAAAATAGAACAGACACAAGAATTTATGTTAGAGGAGACAAAACTATAAATTACGGAAGAGTACTTGAAATAATGGGGCTTCTTTCTGGATCAGGTTTTACAAAGGTAGCATTAATATCAGAGCCTTACAAACAGAGGTAACTAAATTGAATAGAAGTATAATTATCTCTTCTCTTTTTCATGCATTGTTAATTATTATTACAGCAATGAGCCTTCCTTTTTTGTCAAAGAAACCATTAGACATTCCCCCTATTGTATCGGTTGAACTAATTCAGATAGCTGAAAAAACAAATGTTCCTTTTGCCCCAAAAGCAAAAAAAATTATAGAGAAAGTTAAAGAAAAAGAAAAGCTTGTGTCTGAACAAGCTCCACCAAAAAAAGTTAAAAAAACAAAAACTAAAACTGTAATCTCACCAGATCAAAATAATAAAAAAATTGAAAATCAAATTCCTGAGGCAATCCCACTTCCAGACAAAACTGTTAAAAAAATTAAAACAATAGAAGAAAAAAAGCAAAATCCAGAAAAAGTTGATAAAGAGGTGAAACAGGTCTCAGAGTTTGAAAAAAAAGATTTATTTGATCCAAATAATATTGCTGCATTAATCGATAAATCCAAGGAAGAAACTGCTGAAGTAATTAAAAAAAACAACGATATTACACAAGATCAAGAGAGAAATATTGAGAATTCAGGATTAACATTAAGCGAAGAAGATGCTCTTAAAGCACAAATTTTTGGATGTTGGAGTATTCCATTAGGTTTACCTTATAATGAAAATTTATTAGTAAGAATTAAATTAAAATTAAAGCCAGATGGGTCTGTAACAAAAACTGAAATTTTAGATCATGCAAGGATGAATAAACCAGGACAAGGATTTTATAAAGTCTTAGCAGAAAGTGCTTTAAGAGCTGTTAAATTATGTCAGCCATTAAGAGTTCCAACAACTGGCTATGAAAGATGGAAAGAATTACAATTAAATTTTGATGCAAGGGAGATGTTAGAAGGTTAATATAAACATTAAAATGATAAAAAAAATTATTACATTATTTTTAATTCTAATTCCAATAAATTCATATGCATTAATCGAGGTTGATATTACGCGTGGTAATCTTGACCCTCTTCCAGTAGCAGTCTCACCTTTATCCATTGATGAAAAATCAAGAAAAAGTTTTGAAAAAGCACTAAAGAAAAAAAATATTGGAGAAGAAATTTCAAGTATTGTAGAAAATAATTTGAGTACATCAGGATTATTCAATCCTTTAAGTAAAGATGCCTTTTTACAAGCTCCTAATATTGCTAATCTTAAACCAAGATTTGAAGATTGGAATTTAATTAAAGCACAAGCGCTAATAACAGGTAAAGTAAATTATGTCGATGACAAGTTAAGAGTTGAGTTTAGATTATGGGATGTGCTTGCAGCTAAAGAAATGATGGCTTTAGCATTCACTACAGTACCAAGTAATTGGCGAAGAGTAGGTCACATCATTTCTGATAAAGTTTATGAAAGACTGACTGGGGAAAAAGGATATTTTGATACCAGAATTATTTATGTTGCTGAGGAAGGCCCCAAGACACAAAGAATAAAAAAATTATCAATCATGGATCAAGATGGCTTCAATAATAAATTTTTAACTTTAGGTAATGAATTAGTTCTCACTCCCAGATTTAATCCAACAAGCCAAATGGTTACTTATTTGTCTTACTTTAAAAATCTTCCAAGAGTTTATTTACTAGACATTGAGACTGGGACACAAGAGGTTGTAGGAGACTTTCCTGGTATGACTTTTGCACCGAGATTTTCTCCAGATGGAAAAAAAATTATTATGAGCTTTGCAAAAGATGGGAAATCTGATATTTACACCATGGATTTAGAAAACAGAATTGTAGATAGGATTACAAATCATCCATCTATCGATACCTCACCGTCTTACTCACCTGATGGAAAATATATAACATTCAATTCTGACAGAAGTGGCTATCAGCAGATCTATGTAATGAAGAGCGACGGAAGTAATGTAAAAAGAATTTCATTTGGAAATGGACTTTATGGAACTCCAGTTTGGTCACCTAGGGGAGATTTAATTGCATTTACCAAATTACACAAAGGCAAATTTTATATCGGTGTTATGAGAACAGATGGAAAAGGTGAAAGGTTGTTGACAGAAAATTACTATCAAGAAGCTCCTTCATGGTCACCAAATGGAAGAGTTTTAATTTTTTATAGGGAAACAAAGACTAACGAAAAAGGTGAAGGGTTTACTGCAAAGTTATGGTCTATTGACTTGACCGGTTACAATGAGCGTCAAATAAAGACGCCCACTGATGCATCTGACCCATCATGGTCATCTTTATTAAGTAATTAATATAAATTTAACCATAGAATTATTGAAATTTCTTGATTTTTAGACTTGAAACCTCTAATTAGTTGTGAATAAATAACACTTTGAAATTAGCAGCAAGGAGCAATTTAATGATATTAAACAAAATTTTTAAAAACGCACTTATAGTATTAACCGCATGTCTAGTTTTATCAGCCTGCGCAACTAAAAAAGAAATTGCATCAGACATAAAAGGTTCAATGCAAGGTGATGTGTATACGGGAACAGATACAGTTGAATATTTAGCTGAAGGGGTCCCAGACAGAGTTTTCTTTGCAACAAACGAGTCAATTTTAACTACTGCTTCTAGAGAAACTTTAAGAGCACAAGCGGCATGGATGAGAAAAAATTCAAGTATTAATGTAGTACTGGAAGGTCATGCAGACGAAAGAGGAACTAGAGAATACAACTTAGCTCTTGGAGAAAGAAGAGCTAACGCAGCTAAAGATTATTTAATGACTTATGGAATATCTTCTGACAGAATTACAGTATTAAGTTATGGAAAAGAAAGACCAGTTGATTCTGGTTCAAACCCATTGTCTTGGTCAAAAAACAGAAGATCAGTTACTGTTAAAGCAAATTAAAAATCATAATCTAAAGACCCCAGCTACAACGGTAGTATTGGGGTCTTTTTTTTGCCATTTTTATAATCATAAAGTAAATAGTTGATGAAAATGATATTAAAATTAATCGTATTGAATATTATTTTTGTATTTAATTTTGTAATCATTAGTAATTCCTTTGCAGACAATCACAATATCTATGAAACTTTAGAAATTATTAAAAATGATCTAAAAACTCTTGAGAGGGCTGTTTACTCTGGATCAATTGAGATACAAAATAATTCGATTAGTAGCTCAGATTTAGAAATAGATCCAAATTCAGAAGATGTTCTTACAAGACATTTACTTAAATTGTCTGAAATCGAGGGTCAATTTAGAGAATTAACAAATAAATTTGAAGAAATAAATTTTAAATTAGACAAACTTTCTAATCGATTGTCAAAAATTCAAGCTGACAATCAAGTAAGATTTCAAGATATAGAGTCATCACTTAGTTCAGGTATATTAAATGATAGTTCATCTAAATTAAGTTCGAAGCCCAAAATAGATGAAAATAAAATTCTTCCAGGAAGTTCTCAGCCCCAAGATCTCGGTTCAATATCCTATAAAGATACAGAAACTTCAGATATGTCTCAGCAAATTCAGTCAGTTGAAACTACTGCAACAATTGTAACTGAAAATTTTCAATCAGAGGATAAAATATTACCCCAAGATGTTTCTGAAGAAAAACAGTATGAATTTGCAACTAGTTTTTTAAAAGTTGGGGACTACAGTACAGCAGAGAGAGCTTTTAGAGAATTTGTTCTTTCTAATACAGATCACGAATTAGCAGGAAGTGCACAATATTGGTATGCAGAAACATTTAGAATAAGACAATTATATACAGATGCTGCATCAGCTTATTTAGAAGGATATCAAAAATATCCAAAAGGCAAGAAGGCACCAATAAATTTATTAAAATTAGGTATATCAATGGTACAAATTGGAGAAAAAGATCAAGGATGTAAAATGATCAATGGTGTGGAGCTTCAATATCCTAATGCAAATCAATCAGTAATACAAAAAGCAAAATATGAGTCCAAAAAATTTGAATGCATCAAAAAAGACTCATAAAAATTTACTAAACAAATTAAGAGATAAAAGAATATTTCAAATTTATAGAAAATTTGAAAATATTTTTAAAATGAATCAAGATTTTATTGTTGGGGTTTCTGGTGGTCCAGATAGCTTAGCTTTATGTTTCTTAACTAAAATTTATTCAATTAAAAAATCATGTAAAGTTTATTATTATATAGTTGATCATAGACTAAGAAAAAATTCATCTACGGAAGCATACTTTGTAAAAAAACTTTTAAAAGAACACAATATAAAGTCAAACATTTTAAAGTGGTATGGGAAAAAACCAATAAGCAATATTCAGTCTTTAGCTAGAAATAAAAGATATAGTCTTTTGATTAATCAGGCTAAAAAAATGAATATCAGAACTATTTTAACAGGTCATCATATAGACGATTTATATGAAAATTTTTTTATAAGAATTTCTAGAGGAAGTGGCCTTAATGGCCTAGTTTCTTTTAGTGAAAAAACTCTTAGAGACAAAGTAAATATAGTTAGACCACTTATAAGTTTTGAAAAAAAACATTTAAATTACATCACCACTAATGTTTTTAAATCTTATATTGAGGATCCCTCTAATGAGGATAACAAATTTAAAAGAGTAAGGATAAGAAAGTTAATAAAATATCTCCAGAACGATGGTCTTGATAAGAATAAATTTCTGCTAACAATTAAAAATTTAAAAGATTCTAATGAAACTATAAAATTTTATGTTGCAAAAAATTTAACAGATAATTCATATATTTATAAAGATAAAAACAAAATTATTTTAAATGAAGAATTTTTTAACCAGCCTCATGAAATAACTTTTAGATCGTTAACAGAGATAATCAAATTTGTTGGGAACAAATATTACTCTGTTAGAGGAAAGAAAATTGATACCATTATACATAAATTAAAAGGAGAGACTAGAATTTCTCTTAAACTTACACTTGGAAATTGCATAATCTACAAAGTGAACAAGTCAATCTTAGTTCTAAAAGAGCAATAAATATAATATTTTAATTGATATTTTGTCACTTGTTTAATTGATAATAATTCTTATTTTATAAGTATGAATTTAAAAAATCTTGCAATGTGGGGGATAATAGTTTTCTTAACTATAGGTCTCTACAACATGTTCAAAAGCCCTCAATCAAATCCCAGAGTAGGCAATCAAATAATTTTTTCTGATTTTTTAACATCAGTAGATAACGGAGAAGTTGTAAAGGTTGAGATACAAGGTAAAAATATCAAGGGCGTTTACTCTAACGGCAATTCATTCTCTACTTATTCTCCTGACGATCCAAATTTAATTGAAAAACTATCTGAAAAAGGAGTGAGTATTTCAGCTGCTCCTTTAGAGGAAAAAATGCCCTCTTTATTTGGTGTATTACTTTCATGGTTCCCCATGTTGTTATTGATTGCTGTTTGGATTTTCTTTATGAGACAGATGCAAGGCGGAAGAGGTGGAGCAATGGGTTTTGGAAAATCAAAAGCAAAAATGATGAATGAGCTTAAAGGAAAAGTTACATTCAACGATGTTGCAGGGGTAGAAGAAGCTAAAGAAGAAGTTGAGGAGATTGTAGAATTTTTAAAAGATCCAAAAAAATTCAGTAGGCTTGGAGGTAAAATACCAAGAGGTGCATTACTAGTCGGACCTCCTGGTACAGGAAAAACTCTTTTAGCTAGAGCGATAGCAGGTGAAGCCGCAGTTCCCTTTTTTACTATTTCTGGCTCAGATTTTGTTGAGATGTTTGTTGGTGTTGGTGCATCAAGAGTAAGAGATATGTTTGAGCAGGGAAAGAAAAATTCCCCATGCATAATTTTTATTGACGAGATCGATGCTGTTGGAAGAAGTCGTGGCGCAGGTCTAGGAGGAGGCAATGACGAGAGAGAACAAACATTAAACCAATTATTAGTTGAAATGGATGGTTTCGATACTAATGAAGGAGTTATCATAATTGCTGCAACTAATAGACCCGATGTTTTAGATCCTGCATTATTAAGACCAGGTAGATTTGATAGACAAGTAGTTGTCTCAAATCCAGATATAATTGGAAGAGAAAAAATTCTAAAAGTTCATGTTAAAAAAATTAAGATGGCTCCAGATGTAAATTTAAGAACAGTTGCAAGAGGCACACCGGGTTTTTCAGGTGCAGATCTAGCAAATCTTGTAAACGAGGCAGCTTTATTAGCTGCTAGAAAAAATAAACGTATCGTTACATTGGTAGAATTTGAGGAAGCAAAAGATAAAGTAATGATGGGGTCTGAAAGAAGATCAATGGTAATGACTGAGGAGGAGAAAACTTTAACAGCTTATCATGAGGCTGGACACGCAATTGTAACTATTAATGAGAGTGCAGCATATCCAATTCATAAAGCTACAATTATCCCGAGAGGAAGAGCTCTTGGTATGGTTATGCAATTACCTGAAAGAGATGAATTATCACAAACACGTGAGCAGCTACATGCCCAACTTGCTATTGCAATGGGTGGAAGGGTTGCTGAAGAAATAATATTTGGTGAAGATAAAGTTACTACTGGAGCATCGAGTGATATTGAACAAGCAACTAAAAGAGCCAGAGCAATGGTCATGAGAGCAGGATTAAGCAAGGAACTTGGACCAGTTGCATATGGAGAAAACGAGGAAGAAGTTTTCTTAGGTAGATCTGTTGCAAGACAACAAAATATGTCAGAGGAAACGGCACAAAAAGTTGACTCTGAAATAAGAAAAATAGTTGATAAAGGTTACGAAAGAGCAAGAAAAGTACTAACAGAAAAAATTGATGATTTGCACAAGTTAGCTAAAGCACTCTTAACCTATGAAACTCTTTCAGGAGAGGAAATAGAAAATTTGATAAATAAAAATGTTTATCCAAAAGACAAAGAAGATATTAAAGTTGATGATAATGATAAGGGTTCTGCACTAAGTTCATTAGGGCTTAAACCAAAGATAGTTCACTAAACTTATAGATGACAAGATATTACACAAGAGTGTGTAATTTCTATCATGGTGCTAAGTCTAAAAATCTTGTACAGAAAAATAAATCACTACCACTTCATGGTATTAAAGAAATTTCCTTTGATCAAATTGAAATAATTACAAGAAAATCTAAAAAAATAGTATTTATCAATCAAATTAATAAATTATCAAATTCATTAAAAAAAAAAATTAATACTAATTTAAAGAATATTACTTCAAAAAAAAAAAATTTTAGTAATTTAAAATTTAACTCAATTCCTAATTTGCTAGGAGTTTTAAATTTGACACCTGACAGTTTTTCAGATGGAGGAAAATTTAATAAAAAAGATAAAGCTATTCAACAAGCTATAAATTTATTTAATTCAGGTGCAAAATTAATTGATATTGGCGGAGAGTCTACCAGACCAGGATCTAAACCTATAAATGAAAAGTTAGAATGGAGTAGAATTAATAAAATTTTAAAACTATTGACTAAAAAAATGCCAATATCCTTAGATACAAGAAAATCAAATATAATGAAAAAAGGAATTCAACTTGGAGTAAAGTTAATCAATGATGTATCAGGTTTGGAATATGACCCAGAAACCGTAAATGTATTAAAGCTAAGTAATACCCCATTTGTACTGCAGCATTCTCAAGGCCATCCAGAGGATATGCAAAATAATCCTTCTTATAAAAATGAATTGTTGGATATTTATGATTTTTTTGAAAAAAAAATAAAATTTTTAAGATCAATAGGAATAAATCACAATAAAATAATCATTGACCCAGGAATAGGTTTTGGAAAAAATTTGAAACATAATATGAATTTAATAAAGAACATTTCTATTTTCCATTCACTTGGTTTTCCTATACTTGTAGGCAATTCAAGAAAAAGGTTTATTAAAGATATATCTAAAAATAATGATAGTAAATTAAGGATTGGAGGCACAGTAGCTTCCTCAATTTATATGATGACCCAGGGTGTTCAAATTTTAAGAGTCCATGATATTAATGAAATTATGCAGGGTATAAAAGTTTACAAAGAGATAATTAAAAATTAATGCCAAAAAAATACTTTGGAACTGATGGTATTAGAGGCGCAATAAATAGCAAAAATATAAATGGAGATATGTTTTTTAAGTTTGGTCTAGCATCAGGAACCTTTTTTAGTTCACAAAAAAAAAACAAACAAGTTGCTGTAATTGCCAAAGATACAAGGTTGTCAGGTTATATGCTCGAACCAGCTTTGGTATCAGGATTAACCTCAGCTGGTATGCACGTTTACACTTTGGGACCTCTACCAACTAATGGTTTAGCAATGCTTACTAAAACCATGAGAGCTAATATGGGAATTATGATAACTGCATCACACAATCCACATTATGATAATGGATTAAAATTATTTGGACCAGATGGAATGAAATTATCTGACAAAATTGAGAAGAAAATTGAACATTTAATAGACCAAAATATTGAAAAAAATTTATCTGAACCTGAAAAACTAGGAAGGGTGAAAAGATTAGAAACAGGAACTATAGATTATATTAAAATTTTAAAAAAAAACTTTTCTGAGGAGTTTAATTTAAGAGGACTTAGGATTGTTATAGACTGCGCAAATGGAGCAGGTTACAAAGCTGGACCTGAATTATTAAAATCATTAGGTGCGAAAGTAATAGCTATTGGGGTGGAGCCGAATGGCATAAATATTAATAAACATTGTGGATCAGTCTATCCACAGAATATTAAAAGAGCAGTAAAAAAATATAAAGCTCATATTGGTATTTCATTAGATGGTGACGCTGATCGAGTCATAATGTGTGATGAAAAAAGTAATATAATTGATGGTGATCAAATTATTGCTGCTTTGGCCTCAAGATGGAAAAATAAAAAAATGTTAAGAGGGGGTGTGGTTGGTACCTTAATGTCCAACTATGGCTTAGAGCAATACTTTAAAACTCTTAATATTAATTTTATTAGAGCAAATGTTGGTGATAGGTACGTGAAAGAAAAAATGCAAAAACATAAATTTAATTTAGGGGGAGAACAGTCAGGCCATATTATTCTTGGAAAATTTGCAACTACTGGAGATGGTTTGTTAGTTGCCTTAGAGGCTTTATTTGCGTTGAGAAAAGGAAAAAAAGCTAGTGTATTTTTTTCAAAATTCAAAAAAATCCCACAAATATTAAAAAATGTAGCTGTAAAAGATAAAAATATAATAAATAAATCAGAAATAAAAAATTCTATTAAAATTGCAGAAAAATTAATCAAAGGACATGGGAGAATTTTAGTTAGGAAATCAGGAACAGAGTCAAAGATAAGAGTTATGGGTGAAAGTGAAAATGTAGATCTTCTAGAAAAGTGTATAAACATAATTACCAAAAAAATTAAATAAATTGAAGACAAAATCAAAAGTACTAATTATTGCTGGATCTGACTCCTCAGGTGGTGCAGGAATACAGGCAGACATAAAAACTGTTACTGCATTAGGTTCATATGCGATGACTGCTATTACAGCTGTAACAGTTCAAAATACCACTGGTGTCAAATCAATTGTTCCAAT
>CACLDI010000007.1 GCA_902605605.1 uncultured Pelagibacteraceae bacterium | reverse complement strand
ATAAGTGAGTAGGGTAACAAAAATTCATTAAAAATTGTTTAAAATTTAACTCTAAAATGAGCCTTGATACTATTGAAAAGCAGAGCAATGCAGTTATAGAATATATGTCTTAAACCGCCATAGAGGTGGTTTATTTTGATTTATCTCGATATATAGTACAACTGAAGGGTGCAAAATACTATTTATACTAAAATAGGGTTAAATATCAAAAAATTGTTAATTTTACTCGTGTTTTGACCATAAAATAGTGCTTAAATACCTTTAAATATCAACTTTTTCAGATCTCAATAAACGTAACTTTGTCGTAATTCCACCTTTGCCAGAGTATCCACCTAGGCTTCCATCAGATCGAATTACCCTATGACATGGTATTTTGGGAGCATATAGGTTTTTTGCACATGCGTTAGCTACAGCACGAGATGATTTAGGGCTTTTTATAGCAATAGCGACCTCTTTGTAGGTTTTTACTGTACCTTTTTGTATAGTTTTAAGGTATTTCCAGACTTTTAATTGAAATTTAGTACCATTCATCAATAAAAATTTAAAATAATGAAGCAAACTATAAAGAAAATAGCTAAGATAGAAAGATAGATCGTTTCTAAGGTTTTTCCAGTTTTTTTATACTGAATAAAGCTCAAAATTACAAAACCAATCGAAGTGATTAGAAAATATATTGGTTCAATTACTCCATCTATGCCCATTTTTAATTTATATTTCATCCTCATTGAGCTCGCAATATCATTAATTGTCCTTAAAATAATTAATTATTTTATTTGACATTAAAAAACTCTTAATATATTAGTAGTGATAATTAAATGTTATCAATAGTAATTATATGAATGAGCTGACTACTGACCTGAAATCGCTTCATGAAGCAACTTTAAATAACCTTAAAAGTTCAAAAGCTAATAACACTTTAAGAGCTTATAAATCAGACTTTAGAGATTTCGAGGCTTTTTGTGTAAAACATGGTTTGATTTCATTGCCATCAGAGCCTAAAATAATTTCTTTATACTTAACGCACCTCTCCAAAAATTCTAAATTCAGCACTTTAAAAAGGCGGTTAGTATCAATTAGTATGGTTCATAAACTTAAAGGGCATTATTTAGATACAAAGCACCCAATCATTGTTGAAAATTTAATGGGAATAAGAAGGATTAAAGGGAGCATTCAAACAGGTAAAAAACCACTATTAATCAATTATTTAAAATCATTAATTAATGTAATTGATGAGAAAAAGATTGAAGAAATTAAGAAATTCAGGGATAAATCAATTTTACTAATTGGATTTAGTGGTGGTTTTAGACGAACTGAACTCGTTTCGTTAGATTATGAGGATTTGGAATTTGTACCTGAAGGTCTTAAAATCACTATTAAAAAGTCAAAAACTGATCAATTTGGTGAGGGAATGTTAAAAGGACTACCCTACTTCTCAAATGAAAAATATTGTCCAATAGTGAATTTAAAAAAGTGGCTAGAGATTTCTAAAATAAAATCTGGATCAATATTTAGAAGATTTACTAAAGGGTCGATTCTAACTGATAAGAGATTATCTGATCAATCTGTAGTTTTGCTTATTAAAGAGTATTTAAAATTAGCAGGTATAGAGAGTGAAAATTTTGCAGGTCATAGTTTAAGGTCTGGTTTTGCAACAGTAGCAGCTGATTCTGGTGCTGATGAGAGAAGTATAATGGCTATGACAGGACATAAATCTACAGAAATGGTAAGAAGGTACATTAAGGAAGCAAATCTATTTAAAAATAATGCTTTAAATAAGATTAAATTTTAATTTAAATTTTATTATTACTGTGAATAAAATTTTAAAATAAGGAATAAAGCTTTAAAATATTAATTCTTGATAGGTAATAGCTAAAATAATTAAATCTTTTATTATAAAAAATTTCAAATAATTCTTTTTTATATTCTTTATAATTCCATTTCCCTTTGATGACTGCGGTACATATATATGGATATACAGAACTATCATAGTGGAACTTACCTCTTTTTTTATCTACACCTATACTAAATGAGCAAAGCGAAATTAAATCTTTAAGATATTTTTTTGATGTATTAGCTTCAAATTCCCAAATATTATCACCAGGAACCATCTTATAAATATATTTAAGAGTTTTAATTTTAATAAGCGTTGGCTGTATTGAAAATAATTGTTTTTCTGGGTTTTTAAATAGTTTTTCATGTATATTGGACTTGTCTAAATTATCAAAAGCTCTGACCAATTTAATTGTGTCACATTTGTCATTTAATATCAAACTAGTAAAATCTTGAAGTAAACTATATTTAGGTTGATCGTATAAAAACATATCTTCATGACAAAAAAGGACAACATCATTATCATTCAATCGTTCTAAACATGATAAAATTCTATGTCTATAATTTTTACTATCATCATATTTTATTAACTGATAATCATCTTTAAATAATGAGTTGGAATTGACAAGACAGATTTTTTCATAATCATTTAAATATTTATCTGTTTGTTGGTGCCAATATTTCCATACCCACGAGTAATCACTATGGGTATAAAGTAATATTTTCATGTATATTTAAAAACGTATTATTAACCTAGAATAAAGAACTATTGTTACCTAAAGAAATATCAACAAAGTACTTACTAATTTTGCTCTCATTAAAAAGTTTAAAATATTTACTTTTTCCATTTTTTGAAATTTTTTTTCTTATTTTTTCATTTCTGGAGTAGAAATTAATTTTATCTGCAAGATCATGTATATTAGAATAAAAAATCATTTCATCCTTGTTAAAAAAATCAGACATTTGAACTTTTTTATCCACGAATGTTAGTAATCCATTTCCCATTATAGAGGCTATTCTGTTACTTGAATAATACTTGGTTGGTTGTCCCCTACTAAGATTTAAAGCCATTTTTTGAGTTAATTAAAGCATTATTAAAGTCGTTTCCCCAAATTGGTTGTTTATTTGAGAAGCCATAAAAATCATATTTTATATTAGGTATTTTTTTTACTAATTTATCTAAAAAATTAATTCTATTATCCTCTGTACCTAGTTTTAATGTTGCACGATTAACACCATGACTCATTGCATAAAATAAATCATTTTTAGGTCTTAGTTTGTAAACATCGTATCTTTCTATATTTTTATCAACTGGCACAAAGAAAAAGTAAAAATTTTCATTATTAACTTTATTTTTAATTACTGAGGGATGTGTTGTGATAAAGTTGTGATCAACATAATTGGCATAATAATTAATATTTGATATATTTTTCTTTGAATAATCTAATCCAGACATGACTGGATCTTCATTCCATTGTGATATAATTAGATTTTTATTAATTGATCTTAATTTATCTATTGTTTCCAAATTTAAATTTTTTGTGTGGCCAAAAAATAATATATCTGGATTATAATTTTTAAAACTTTCTATTAGAAAATTTTGAAAATTATCTTTATTGGGAATTAAACTAAAAGATTTATTATTTTTCATATAATCTCTATCACTTATTTCCAAGACATCGTGACCATTTCTTACAAAACCATTAGTAAATTTTTTTCCAAGGGAAATGTTGAACAGTCTATGATTAAGTTTTTGTCCTTGATTATATAAATTAATAATCTTTAGTTTATTTTTGATATAATTAACATTTAATGGTGGAAAACAATTCTCACGAATTTGATCTATCAATTTTGTATTTTCTTTAATTAAATGTTTAATATTTTTTCTACCAAGCAGTTGGATTTTTTTTCTTTTTTTTGGGGAATTAATAAGTTTTTTTATTTCTGTACATAGATTTATAGAATCTAGTTTTTTTTAGCACAATAGCGTTATCTGTTGTTTCTTTTAACCCACCCTTGTTACTTATTATTGTTGCACATCCTCTAGAAGACGCTTCTAAAGCAGTTCTACCAAATGGCTCATCCCATTTTGAAGGGACAACTGCTATTTCTGATCCGTTAAGTATTTTAAGTGCCTTTTTATGAGTAATGAAACCTAATTCTTTATGTCTAGGGTGTGATATATATATTGTTCTTCTATCTTCATCCCCAAGTGAATAGGCTTTCCACAGAGGAAATTCATCAAGAATTTTAATTATAGCTTCTTTAAATAAATCATAACCTTTAGAATGATTTAATCTTCCAACAAAAATAATATTTTTTTTCTTTTTAATAGGTCTTTGTTTGTGTACACTTGGATATATAACTTCCGTTTTTGTCTGTAATTTTTTGTCTATATCTAAAAAAAATCTATCTCTTACCCATTCACTAACAAAAATCAATTTATCAACTGAATTTAGAATTTTCAATCTTTCAGCAATTTTTCTAGACCCTTTCATTGATAATGGATCATTATGAAAATAAAAAATAAATCTTGTTTTAACCTTGGCCGATAACTTATCTAAAAGTTGTGGTCTATTATGTATTTCAACAATATTGAAATTTTTATTACTTAAATCCTTGATTAGTTTATCAGCATACTCGTTTGTTGTGCTTTTAATTTTAGATTTTAAATTTTTTAAATTTATATTTATATAATTTTTGGTTAAATAATTTTTTGACTTTGTATGTCCATAAATAAAATTATATTTTTTAAATCTTGATTCTGCATAGAATTCAGAAACCCACAATGATGCAGCAGAAGCTCTATCTACAGAATAATTTTCTTTATAAGGTAATATTGTTGCAATTTTTAGTTTTTGATTTTTTTTTAAAATCATGAATTATTTTCAATCTTTCTTTCCTATTGTTTTTAAGTTTATATTCAAAAGATAAAGCTTTTTGCTTTAAGTAAAATCTTTTTTTATAAACCAATTCCCATTTATAACCTTTTGTAGATTTTGCGCCAATATTTGAATTGTGCTTATTAATTCTTGCAATTAAATCATTAGTATATCCTACATATGATTTATTTTTGTAACCATCTAGTGTTTTTATTAAATATACGTAATAAACCATAAGAAAGTTTATAAATAATCTGGCGGTCCCTAGGGGAATCGAACCCCTCTTTCGAGGATGAAAACCACGTGTCCTAACCGATAGACGAAGGGACCGAATTGCTGCTTTTTATTGTAAAAAAGTGTAATAATCAAGTATTAATAGATTTGTTATAATTAACAACTTTATCCATTTACAACTTTTTTAATTACTTTTTTCATACCTGAGCTCTTATGCGTAACCAAAGTTTCAGAGATGAATTCATTATTTTCATTTTTTATACCTGAAACTAAATCTCCTGATGTTATCCCTGTTGCACAAAAAATTGAGTCGCCTTTAATTATCTCATTTAATTCGTATTTTTTCGTCAAATTATTAATTCCCATTTTATTAGCTCTTATTTTATCTTCATCAGTATCAAATAAAAATCTTCCTTGAAAACTACAATTAAAAGTATCAAGAGCCGCAGAGGCTAAAACACCTTCAGGACCACCACCTATGCCAAGAAAAATATCAACGTTATATTTGTCATCAGTTACTAATAAAGCACCTGATACATCACCATCAGTAATTAATTTTATATTAACACCTAATTTATTTAAATCATTGATAATATTTTTGTGTCTGGGTCTGTCCATAATGCAGGCGGTAATAGTTTCAGGTTTTTTATTTAAATATTCAGATAAATTAAAAATATTTTCCTTTACAGAATAATCTAAATCAATGACACCCTTTTCTTTTACTTTCGCAGAAATTTTTTCCATATATGTTTCAGGAGCATTAAAAAGATTATTTTTTTCTGCAATTGCAATTACAGACAAAGCTCCTGGAAGATTATTTGCAGCAAAATTAGTACCTTCCAGTGGGTCAACCGCAATATCTATTTCAGGACCATTAGTGGTGCCTACTTTTTCACCAATATATAACATTGGAGCTTCATCTAGTTCTCCCTCACCAATAACTATCTCACCATTAATATCTAAATGATTTAATTCTTTTCTCATTGAATCTACAGCTGCTTTATCAGCTGCAATTTTGTCATTTTTTCCAATTAAGTGATACGAAGACAGTGCCGCTTTCGATGTAACATTCACAAATTGATCAATAAATTTTTGGTCAATTGTCATTAGATTTTATCGTCAACAAGATCGTCTTGTTTTATTTTATATTCAAATTCTCTTAAACGTTTATAAACACTTGCAAGTTCTATTATTGTAGGCCATGCTTTTAATATATATTGCATTGATCCCTCTACTCTTCCAAATGCTCTTATTATTTGTTGCATAACTCCGAGAGTAACAGCACCCGCAACTATCGCAGGAGCTAAAAAAACATATGCAGATAATACATTGGCTTGTAAGTAGGCAATTCTACCAATATTAAAATATAAATATCTTAAATAACTTAAATAATGAATGCCTCTAACATCTTCAAATAATTCATCTATAGTTTTTGGTCTTATAGTTCCATCATCCTCAGCTATCACTAATATTTTTCTGTATGCGGCCTCTTTTTTCTGTAAGTCATATTCAACACCAACCAACCTTAAAATTAGACCTAAAATTATTAGAAAAATAGTTCCACCAATTGACCAAATAAGAGCACCAACAATTAAACCATAGTCCCAGTCACCAAAAAAGAAAATTGGAATACCTATACTCAACCCAAACAAAATTGGCATAAACTCAATTAAAATCATTAAAGCTTCAATCAAACTCGTTCCAAGAGACTCCATTATCCTAGAAAATTTTATTGTGTCCTCTTGAACTCTTTGAGCAGCACCTTCAATTTTACGAGCTTTATCATAAACAGAGTGGTACCATTCAACCATAGCAGCTCTCCATCTGAACAAATAATGTGATGTAAAAAAACTTACTAATACTGCAACCCCAACATACATTGCTGCTAGAATAATAAATGAGAGTAAGCTAGACCAATATTCTTCAATAGTAATAGCATTTGGAGAACCAAGAGCTTTTTGAATCATGTCATAGAATTGTCCAAACCACTCGTTTATTTTAACGTCAATTTTAACTTGTATCCAAAGTGAAGAAAGAATTATAAAAGACCCTAGCCAAGACCATAAATACCAATTTCTTTCAGTAAAAAATCTAAACATAATTACTTTAAAAAATTATCCGCATAAGATTTTTTTACAGTTTTTCTTTTTCTAGGTTCAATTAGCTCAAATTCTATTTTTTTCTTTTTTGCATAATTTATTGCTAGTTCTTTAGATGAAAATTCCAATTTCAACTCAGTTAAAGTATCATCAGAACTTTCCCATCCCATCAAAGGATTTTTTGTTGGGTCTTTTGTTTTAAATTCCAAAATCCACTTGTTGGTTTTTCCAAGACCTGATTGCATTGGGCTTTTGTTAGGAATATAAATTATTGCTTTTTTCATAATGATGGTCGGAGTGGCAGGATTCGAACCTGCGACCCTCTGGTCCCAAACCAGATGCGCTACCAGGCTGCGCTACACTCCGAGAGCATTACTAATACAGTAGTTATTGATATTTTCAATGATTAAAGCTTTAAAATTAAAAGAATTTTAATAAATTTCTGATATATAGGAATTGATGATTATTACTTGCCCATCTTGTAAAAAGAAATTCAATATAGATATAAATTTAATTCCAACTGATGGTCGGAATTTACAATGTGGCTCATGTGATCATGTTTGGTTTTATAATAAAGAAGATCCAATACCAGAAACTCTTCAAATAAATGATGATATCACCATTCAAGAAAATGAGGATAGTAACAAATTAAATGATGATGTATCTAAAGATCAAACTATAAAAGAACTGGTTAAAGATAATAAAAAAGTTAAATCAGAATTATCAACTAACAAGGAAACAGAGAGCAAACCTGAGGTAATTAAAAAAACTCAAAGTAGCAAGTTTTTTTCATATTTAATTGTGTTTATAATTTCATTAGGTGCACTAATTATTTTGCTAGACACTCTAAAAACGCCATTAATAAACATATTTCCTGGATTAGAAGTGTTGCTATTCAACCTATATGAAACATTGAAAGATATTAAACTATTTATTATAGACCTTTCATAATTTTATGATCAATTATATATCAAAGCCTTTCAAATGGTTCTTTAAATTAGAAGCAGCTAGTGGATTAGTTTTGTTATTTGCTGCTATCATTGCTTTATTTATAAGTAATTCAAACTTAGCAGATTTATACTTTTCAACGTTAAATAAATACCTATTCATTGGTATTAATAATTTTGGATTAAAACTATCTGTAATTCATTGGATTAATGATGCCTTGATGGCAATATTTTTTTTCTTTGTAACACTTGAGATTAAAAGAGAATTTTTACAGGGGGAACTTTCAAATATAAAACAAGCCTTACTTCCAATAATTGCAGCAGTAGGTGGTATGTTGGTACCTGCATTATTTTATGTTTTTATAAACTTTGGTGACAGTGAAACTTTAAAAGGATGGGCTATACCTTCAGCTACAGATATAGCTTTCTCATTAGGTGTTTTGTCACTACTTGGAAAAAGGGTGCCTTTATCTTTAAAAGTTTTTTTAACTGCACTAGCTATTATAGATGATCTGGGAGCAATTGTTATTATAGCTCTTTTTTACTCAGGTAACTTAAGTATAAAATATTTACTTTTAATGCTTACAGCATTTATCATTTTATTACTGATCAACAAATTTAATATCAAAAAATTTTTACCCTACTTGATTGTAGGATTGTTTCTATGGGATTTTACACATAACTCAGGTGTACACGCAACCATTGCTGGTGTTCTGCTAGCTATGACAATACCTCATAGGAAAAAAGAAAAAGATTTTTCATTATTAATTAAAATTGAACACGCAATCAGTCCTTATGTCGCTTTTGGAATAATGCCTTTATTTGCCTTTGCTAACGCGGGTGTATCACTTGAAGGCTTAACTTTTGGATCCTTGTTAAACAAAGTGCCTTTGGGGATTTTATTAGGATTATTTGTTGGTAAGCAACTTGGTGTCTTTATTTTCTCCTATGTATCCATTAAAGCTAAGATTGCACAAATGCCTAGTGATACTAGTTGGTACAATTTTTATGGCGTCGGTGTTCTAACTGGCATCGGTTTTACAATGAGTCTATTTGTTGGAAATTTAGCTTTTGCAGAAAATATGGAGTATATGGATGGAGTTAAAATTGGTGTATTAACTGGGTCATTACTGTCAACTTTATTTGGGTATTTTTTAATATTACTTACCCCCAATAAACCTAAAAAGTAATTACAATAAATGAGGAAAATATTTTTAAGTGGTATAATAATAATTATGTTTTTTTTTAACAATTTAGTAAAAGCTGAGTATGAAAAAATTTTTTACGACCTAAAAATAGAAAGTATAACTGGAGAGATAATAGATTTTAAGGAATATAAAAATAAAGCTGTCTTAGTAGTTAATACTGCAAGTTATTGTGGTTTTACTAATCAATATGAAGAATTACAAGAACTATGGGACACTTATAAATCAAAGGGCTTAATAGTTTTGGGCATACCCTCAAATACATTTAATCAAGAAAAAAAAGAAAATGAAGAAGTCAAAAAGTTTTGTGAGGTAAATTTTAATATTAACTTCCCTTTATCTACTATTACTGAAATTAAAGGTGATAATGCGCATGAAATCTATAAATGGGCAAAAAAAAACTATGGAAAATCAGCAGTTCCAAAATGGAATTTTTATAAAATATTGATTAATAAAGAAGGTAAAATTGAGGATACATTTGCATCTTTTACTAAACCAATGTCTGGTAAATTAATAAAAAAAATTGAAGGTGTACTATAATTTAATTGTTAAACCATCATGTGCTGGGATTACATTTTTAGGTAAAAGTTTTTTTAAAACTTTATAATCTAATACTGGTGATAAATTTGTTAAAATAGCATTTTTAGGTTTAAATTCCTCAATCATTGATAAAGAGTTTTCCAAATTAAAGTGAGATGGATGAAAATTGTACCATAAGCAATCAATTATTAAATATTTCAAATTTTTAAAATATTTATAATCTTTCTTATATATTTTACTTACATCACTTATATAGGCTAATTTCTTATCCATAATAAAACAGTTTGATTTAATTTTACCATGATCAACTTCAACAGATTTTATTTGAATTTTTCTCTTATTATTTAAAATAAAAAAATCATTTTTTAATTTATTTAATTTTAATGTTGCAGGATATTCTTTCGTATAGCTTTTAAAAATATAAGAAAAAGTATTCAAAAGATAATTTGAGGTAAATTTATCAGCATAAACGTCAATTGGTTTTCTACTGTTGATAAAGAAAGATCTTAAATCATTTATGCCATGAGTTTGATCACCGTGCATATGTGAATAAAGTACTTTATTTATCTTTTTAATTTTATGTCTCAATAGTTGTTGTCTAAGATCTGGTGAAGTATCTATCAAAATATTTTCATCTGAGGTTTGAAACAATGCTGAGCATCTTGTTCTATGGTTTTTTTTATTATTTGGATCACAATTACCATAAAAACCATCTGGTCTTGGCACACCCATTGAACTACCACACCCTAATATAATAAATTTCATAACTATTAATTAAAGAACAGTTGATTAAAATTATTTGTAGTTATTTCAATAAGTTTTGACTTTGATATTTCTTTAATTTCTGCAAGCTTTACAGCTGTAAAATCAATAAATGATGGTTCATTTTTTTTACCTCTATTTGGTACAGGGGCTAAAAAGGGACTGTCTGTTTCAATCAATACTTTTTCTAGAGGTAAGGACTTAAAGGTATCTTGTAAATCTAAAGAGTTTTTAAATGTAATAATACCACTTGCTGAAAAATATGAGTTCAACAGTAAAAGTTTTTTTGAAAATTCTTTAGATCCTGTAAAACAATGCATTAAAATTTTAAGATTATTATTTTTATATGAATTAAGTATTTCATATGTTTCGTTTTCTGCATTTCGTGAATGAACAATTAATGGTGAATTTGTCTCAATTGAAGCTTCTATGTGTTCTTTAAAACTTGATATTTGTTTATTACGATCACTGTTATTATAGTAAAAATCTAATCCGGTTTCACCTATGCCAATAATTTTTTCATTTTCTTTAAAGTTTTGAACTAATTGAGAGGAAGTTAAAACATTTTTGTTACTTTCGTGTGGGTGTATACCAACTGTGCCATAAATAATATCATCTTTATGAATTAATTGTTTAATTTTAGAAAAACTATCTATTGATGTTGATATGGTGAGTAATTTTTTAATACCAACATTTTTTGATCTTTGTATTACATTATTAAGATCACTTAATAATGGTTCATGATCAAGATGACAGTGTGAATCAATCATTATTTTTTTCTATTTTTTTAAAGAGTATATCTATTTTATTTATACTATTTCCTTTAATTAAAAATTCATTTTTAGATATGTCTTCTAATTTAATGTCATTTTCACCAAGATTGAATATTTTTAAAGCCTTTAATACTGAACCTGGGATTATCGGATAGAGTAAAAAACTTATTTTTCTAATTATTTCTAGAGAAGTAAAAACTATGGTATTTAATCTAGTAATATCATCCTTCTTTTTCCAAGGTTCTTGATCATTAAAATATTTATTAGCCTCAAATAGTGAGTTAATTATATAATCTATATAAAAGTTTAAATTTTGTTGGTCTATTTTAGATCTGATGGTTTCTAAATTATCTTTAAATTTATTTAAGATATTTAAATCATCCTCTTCAAACTTAATTTTTTCTGGTATTTTTCCATCACAATTTTTTATTGCAAATGCAGTAACTCGTTGACATAAATTACCATAATTATTTGCTAAATCACTATTTATACAATCCTCCAATCTATCCTGGGATATATTACCATCATTCCCAAAAGATACTTCTTTTATCAAATAATATCTTAAAGGATCCAGGCCGTATTCATCAATAATTTGTAAAGGATCTAAAATATTACCTTTTGATTTAGACATTTTCTCATCACCTGACAGTATCCAACCATGACCGTAAACTTTTTTTGGTAATTCTATGTTAGCTGCTAATAAAAAAGCTGGCCAGTATACAGCGTGAAATCTTAATATATCTTTTCCAATCAAATGTAATGAAGCAGGCCAAAATTTTTTAAACAACTCATCTTCTTTATTGGGATAGTTCAAGGCGCTTATGTAGTTGGTAAGTGCATCAAGCCAAACGTAAATAACATGATTTTCATTTCCAGGAACCTGAATACCCCATGAAAAAGTTTTTCTACTTACTGAAAGATCTTTGAGTCCGCTTTTAACAAAACTTATTACTTCATTTTTTCTTGATTCAGGTGAAATAAAATTAGGATTTTTTTCATAAAAATCTAATAAGGGCTTTTCCCATTTAGAGAGTCTAAAAAAATAAGACTCCTCCTCTATCCATTCTACAGTTGATTTAGAACTAATTGAAATTTTTTTACCATCTATTTCTTCTATTTCGTCTTCATTATAAAAAGCTTCATCTGAAACAGAGTACCATCCTGAATAATTAGAAAGATAAATATCATCATTTTTTTCTAGCTCTTTCCATAAATGCTGAACTGTTTTCTTGTGTCTGTCTTCAGTTGTACGTATAAAATCTGTATTGGTTAAATTTAAAGTTTTAGATAAATCTCTAAATGTTTTACTAATTTGATCACAGAATTTAAGAGGATCTAAACCTTCTTTCTCAGCCGATCTTTGAATCTTAAGTCCATGTTCATCGGTCCCAGTTAAAAAACAAACTTTGTATCCATCGATAGTTTTAAATCGCGAAAAAAAATCAGCAATTATGCTTGAATATGCATGGCCCATATGAGGTCTGGCAGAAGGATAGTATATTGGAGTAGTGATATAAAAATTTTTATCCATTTAAAATTCGATCTTCAAATTCCATAAAAATAGACTCTTCGTCTAAATTATAAATTTTTGTATTAATAATTTTTTTTAAAAAAAAAGTATGAAAACTTAATATTTCAATATTTTTAATATTAACTTTATTCCTGAAGTAAATTTCAATAAATGAGTAAGTCAATTCGATTAATTTTTTATCTTTTTTATAAAGTTTATTTTTGATTATCAATGATAGGACATTTTCTAATGATAAATTTTTTACATCAATTTCAAACTCTTCTGAAATTTTTAAAACTCTTAATAACTGGCCAGGTGTGGTGTAGTAATTAATCAATTCTTTGTTAATTAAGTCATCAATATCTTGATCTATAATCTTGTTAGCTATTTCAATCACTTGATTTTGCGAAAGTGAGATCTTAAAATTTATACATCTTGATTTTAAAGTAGCTAGCACACGTTTGTTACTATTTATTAAAATAAAGTTTATATTATCATTAGGTTCTTCAATTACTTTAAGCAATGCGTTTACAGAATTAAGGTTAAGTAAATTTATATTATCAATCAAAACAAACCTTGGGCTTTCATTAAATGATGATTTATTTAAATTAGAAATTAGATCTCGAATTTGATTAATATCAATATTTTTTTTTCCATCCTCAACATCAATGAGGTTAAAATTAGGATTGGATTTATTCTTAATTAATTTAAAAGATTTATTTTCACTATTAATTTTATAATCTTTGGTATTATAATTGTGATCTTCATTTATGGATAAAATATAATTAATTATATGATAAGCTAAAGTACATTTGCTTTTGTTGTGTTTTATGCTGCTCTTCAAACAGTACCTCAGGAGCCTTTAGAAGCATCAATCATAGATGGCGCTTCAAGATTTCAAAGAGTTAAACATATTGTTTTGCCTCATATATATCCTGTGGTTACTTTTGTAGCGTTAATTTCTTTGATGGATAATTTTAGAGTATTTGAACCAATAATTGGTTTTAGTGCTGAGGGAAGTGCTCAATCTTTATCTTGGTTAATTTACGACAATTTAGTAAACGAGGAAGTAATATTATTTGGCTCTGCAGCAGCAACATCAATTATGACAATTATAGGAATTTCAATAATCCTTGCTCCTGTATTGATTAGAACTTGGAGAGAATTTAAAACTAATAGATAACTATGGATTACGGACTAGATAAAAAATCAAACAGTTTAAAAACTTCAAACACTATTTTTATTGTGATTTGGTTACTAATTGCATGTTTTCCATTTATCTGGACTTTTTGGGGATCTTTCAAGGTAAGAGCAGACTTTTTTTTCTAGAGCAGATTGGTGGTATGCAATAACAGCTTTCAATACATTGATCGAAACTGGAGCAAAATTTACAACTGAAGCATATAGTGGTGCTTGGTTTGAGGGAGAATTTTGGAAAGCATCTAGAAATACAGTCATAGTTACAATAAGTGTAGTCTCAATATCATTATTTCTTGGAACTTTAGGTGCGTATGCATTGTCACGATCTACAAAAAATTATGCATTTTGGTTATTGATAATTGCCCTAATTTTTAGAGCAATGCCTCACATAACTTTGGTTTCTGGATATCTATTCCCTTTTTTTTCAATTACAAATTTGGGGAATTTTACCGACAACGATTGTCGTACTGGTTGCTATTAACCAACCATTTACATTATGGCTTCTATATTCATTTTTTTAAGACTGTTCCTAAAGAACTTGATGAAAGTGCTTTAATAGATGGCTGTTCATATTTTCAAACATTTAGACATATTATAATGCCTGTTATGTGGCCAGGTGTGATAACCGCGGGTTTATTTAGTTTAATGCTAGCTTATAATGATTTCACAGTAACTGCATTATTATTAAATCAGGAAAATCACACAATGGTTCCAAAAAATACAAAGTTATCTAGGAACTAATCAACATGAAGGAAACTTAATGTGGGCCGTATCATCCGTTGTATCAGCTACAGCTCCTCTTTTTATATTAGTAATGTTTTTTCAACGGCAAATTATTAGTGGTCTAACAGCTGGAGCTATCAAAGGTTGACAAAATACAAGGCTCTATTATTTGGATCAATTGGAACCATTGTTGAAACATCTGAAATTCAAAGAAAATCATTTAACAGTGCATTTAAGATTGCAGGTCTTAAATGGAATTGGACAAAGGAAATTTACAAAAATTTACTCAATAAATCTGGGGGTGAAGAAAGAATATTGAGATATGCAAAACAGACTAAAAGCAATGTTAATTCCAAAAATATAAGAAAATTAAAAACAAAAATTTTTAATCACTACCTAAAAAAAAATAAACTTAAATTAAGACCTGGTGTTAAGGAAATAATAAATTACAGTAAAAAAAATCAAATTAAACTCGCTTTAGTTACTTCTACAACTCTTGATAATATTAACTCTATTTTTTTTTGCTTAAGGGAAAATTTAAATAAAAAAGATTTTAACTTTATTGGTAATTCAACATTAGTTAAAAAACCTAAGCCATCTGCTGAAATATACAAATTAGCTTTAAAAAAACTTAGACTAAGTCCCAAGGAATGTATTGCGATAGAGGATACACAGGAAAGTCTTAATTCTGCAATAAAAGGTAAATTGAAATGTTTTATTTTTCCTGGAAAATTTCACAGGTCTAAAAAATTTAATGGTGCCTTTAAAGAAATAAGTAAAATAAATAAAAATATATTTAAATTTTAAGTTTCAGGGACAAACAACAGGCACAAACCATTATTACAAAATCTTTTTCCAGTAGCAGTTGGGCCATCAAGAAAAACATGTCCATGATGACCACCGCAATTTGCACAATGATATTCCATTCTTCTCATACCAAAAGAATAATCTATTTTAGTTTTAAAAGCACCTGGTAATGCCTCACTAAAAGATGGCCAGCCAGTTCCACTATCAAACTTTGCATCAGATGAAAATAATTTAGCTCCACAATTAGCGCAATGGTAAAATCCTTCTCTTTTCTCATTAAGTAATTTACTTGTAAAAGCTCTTTCTGTACCTTCATTAAACATGATTTCTTTTTGCTTTTTGGTTAAATTTTTATTGATAATTTTTTTTATTTCCGAAAAAGTAAATTTGTAAGGGGCTAAAAGTAACGATAAAAATGATAGACTTGCAATTTTTATGAAATTTCTTTTGTTATTCATTTTATACTCTTACAAAAAAAATTTATTATTTCAATAAACACCTATGTCACAACAAAAATAGTAATTAAAATAATTCACTTTTATAAAATCTTGGGTACTATCTGAAATAAATATTAAATTCAAAGGAGAATAATGAAAAAGTTTGAAGAACTAATGAGCGTGAGCAGTGAAATTGAAAATATAACTGCAGATGATGCAAAGAAAAAGATTAATGACCCAAATGTCCAATTTATTGATGTTAGAGATAAAGAAAGCTTTTCAAAAGGAACAATAGGAAATGCTATCCACATGGATAGGGGTTTACTTGAGTTTTATTTAGCTGAAGGAAGCCCTCTTGAAAACAAAATATTTAAAGATAATCCAGATAAAGAATATGTAGTTTTTTGTGGTGTTGGCGGACAAGGTACACTAGCAACAAAAACTATGAAGGATATGGGAATTAAAAATGTAAAGAATATTTCTGGTGGTATTGCTGAGTGGAATAAAATTAAAGATTAACTGAATAAATTATTTCTCTAATTACATATAAAGTAATGACAGACATAATATAAATTATTATCCAATTAATTATATTCCAAATTTTTTTGTTATTTAGGTATTTTGAAAAATAATTTGATGCATATCCAATAGAAAAGAAAAAAAGTGTAGAGGCAACAGAGGCTCCAACACCAAATATTATTTTATCATAAAGCAAAAAACTTTTTGAAAAATTACCTAAAAAAAATACAGTATCTGAATAAACATGAGGATTTAAATAAGTAAAACCTAAAGTTTTAAAAATTATACTAACTAAAGAAGTTTTCCTAAAATTTTGATTAAAATCAATTTTTTTTAATCCTTAATTTTATTTTTGAGTAAATAAAATAGATTAAAAATATAACTAAAAGAATATTAAAAATTAATTCTATTTTTAAAGTGAAAAATTGATTAAAATAATAAAAAAGAAAAATACCTACAAATATTAGAAAACAATCTGAAATTGAGCATATAAAACAAACTATAAATGTATATTGTTTTTTTAAGCCTTGCTCAATTACAAATATATTTTGGGCTCCGATAGCTAATATTAGGCTTAGACTTGTAAAAAAACCTAGTAATAGAAATTCCATTAAAAATAATTATTAAAAATAATTATTCTGAATTTGCTGTAAGAGTTTTGATTTCTAAAATATTTTCGTTTGGATCTTTAACAAAGAAAGTTTCTTGCTCATATTTAGTGCCTTTAAATCTCAAATAAGGCTCATCATAATATTTTGTACCACTATCTTTTAATCTTTGCTTTAAACCATCAAAATCTTTTCTAGACAAATGAACTCCAAAATGAGGCACTGACACATTTCCCATATCAACATCATGTCTCTCGCTATCCAGTTTATGCTCACTTTTGTGGAGAGTTAATTCATTTCCCCAAAAATCAACATCTGCCCACTCTTGAGCTGAGTTATCTAATCTGCATCCTAAAGTTTCACTGTAAAATTTTTTTGCTATCTCTAAATCTCCACATGGTATGGCCAGGTGAAAACAGTTAGTATTTTTGTACATATATTATCCTTTAATTACTGAATATAATCACTATATAACCTGTAATTTTAAATTCAACTAGCATAAATATGAATGACTTTTTACAATCAATAATTGACCGAGACCCCGCGGCAAAGTCAAAATTAAGTTTAATTTTAACTTACCCAGGTGTTAAGGCAGTCTTTTTTCATAGAATAGCAAATTTTTTTTCAACAGCAAAATTTGATTTGATTGCAAGAATCATTTCACAATTTTCAAGATTCATGACTGGTATTGAAATTCATCCTAAAGCAAAAATAGGAAAAAATTTATTTATTGATCACGGTATGGGAGTTGTTATAGGAGAAACCTCAGAAATTGGTGATAATGTCACTATCTATCATATGGTAACGTTAGGTGGAATAGCTCCTTCTATAAATTCAAATAATCAAAGAAATGTTAAACGTCATCCAACAATTGAAAATGAAGTTGTTATTGGGTCAGGTGCTCAAGTATTAGGTCCAGTGACTGTTGGATGTTGTGCAAAAATTGGAGCTAATGCTGTAATTACAAAAGATGTTCCAGAAAAAGCTGTGATGGTTGGTATACCTGCTAAAAATGTTGGTATCGCAGACAGTGAATTTAAACCATATGGTATTACTCCTGATAGTGATAAAAAATCAGACTAATGAATGATATTCAAAATGATTTTATTTCAGGGATTGGAAATACTCCTTTAATAAAATTAAGAGCAGCATCAGAAATAACTGGTTGTAATATTTTTGGTAAAGCTGAGTTTTTTAAATCCTGGAGGTTCTGTCAAAGATCGAGCAGCTCTTGCTTTAATTAAAGATGCTCAAGAAAAAAAATTAATTGCTAAAGGTGGAACAGTTGTGGAAGGCACTGCAGGTAACACAGGGATTGGACTGGGTCTATTAGGAAATTCACTGGGGTATAAAACAATCATTGTAATGAATGATAATCAAACCCAAGAAAAAAAAGATCTCTTAAGAAATTTAGGTGCAGAATTAAAATTAGTTCCAGCTAAACCTTATAAAGATGATAACAACTTTGTTAAAGTTGCTGCACGATTAGCTGATGAACTAAGACCTTCAAATAATAATGGAGTAATTTGGGCTAACCAATTTGATAATGTGGCAAATGCTAAAGGCCATTATGAAGGAACAGGTAAAGAAATTTGGAGTCAAACCAACGGTAAAGTTGATGGATTTGTATGTTCATCTGGAACTGGAGGAACTATTTCAGGGGTAAGTAATGCTCTTAAAGAAAAAAATAAAGATATAAAAATTTTTCTTTCTGATCCAAAAGGCTCTGCTCTTTATAATTATATCAAAAAAGGAGAATTAAAATCTGAGGGTGGTTCAATAACTGAAGGAATTGGATCTAGTAGGATAACAGCAAACTTTAAAGATGCTAAAATAGACGATGCTTATTCAATAGATGACCATGAAGCATTACCAATTCTTTATGATTTAATTCAAAATGAAGGATTAAGCTTAGGAACAAGCTGTGGAATTAATATTGCAGGAGCTATTAAGATGGGTAAAGAACTGGGGCCAGGAAAAACGATCGTTACAATTCTTTGTGATAGAAGCGATAAATACGCCACAAAAATGTTTAATAAAAAATTTCTAGAAGAAAAAGGACTACCAGTACCTAGTTGGTTTTAAATATAAATTTTGTCAGCTAATCCGTAGCAAAGAACACCACTTAATATTGTTAGAACTAACGGAGCATAAATTGCTTCATCTGAAGTTTTATCTGTATGACCAAGTTTATTTATTTTTGTACTATAAAAACCAACTATAAATGCACATAAGTTTTGTAAGAAAATTACATTAAAGAAACCCCAAGTTGCTTCTAAACCATTAGGTCTTATAAAGCCGACATAGATTGCCATTAATGTTGAGCCAATAAATATAGATCCAAAAAATCTAACTACACCAGCACCTGTAGCATCCATTCCATATTGATTTAAAAAAGATTGAGTTTGGAAAACGCATCTGAATCCATAATAAGCAAAGCCTACAAAATGAATTAAAAATAGAATTAAATAAAAAACTCCATTAAATTTTTCAATCATAAATAAACAATATCAAAAATAAATTTTGAATACACTGTATTTCTAAAATAAAAAAATTACATTTCAATTGTAAGTTGATGTTGGTTTTGCATATTTGATATACACAATTGACGCATGACGTTTTATTGAATGTGTAACACTATGTTATTAAAGATAGCATTAATTCTTAACTTAAAAATAGAGATAACTTATGAAAAAATTAACATTAACTTTAATATTGAGCTTATTTGTTCTTTCTTCAGCAAATGCTGGTATGAGCGATAGTGATAAAAATCAAGCATGGGAGTGTAGTGGTATATATATGGCTAACTACTTTTTACCATCTGGTGAAACTTTTGAATACAGTATGAAGGAAAAATCAATGGCTTCAGTAAAAGTTCTTAAAGCATATGCTTTAGAAACAGGAATTGCTGCAAAAGAATGGGACGATGGAGTAAATAAGGCTGTAGATAAATATTACGGTTCTAAGTATGATGAAGCTAAAACTGAGGCTTGTCATAGTTTTGTAAACTCTACAGTTCCAAATGGTGAGGAAAGAGTAAAAAAAGTTGTTCAAACATTATATTAATATGAGGAAAATTCTCATACTTTTATTTTTGTTATTTAATTCAACTTTTGCTTTTGCAGATGGGCATTTGACCGAAGATCAAAAAATTAAAGCTGTTGAATGTGCAGGAATTTATTATGCAAATAGCATGATACCACAAGCAGAGCTTGAATTAGATAAAATTGTACATTCTTTTGCTGCTAAGAAATTTTTGAGCTCTTACTTAGTAAAAGAGGGTATTAACGAAGATAATTTAAATAAAGAACTAATTAAGGTTGTTGATGCTCGTTATGGAAAACCTTATGAGGAAAATACTACGAGCGAGTGTGATAATTTTATTTTTGAATTAATCCCTAATTCAAAAGATGAAATAGATAAGTTAATAAAATCAGGAATATATTAAAAAAGGAGAAAAATGGAAAAAGAAATGTTAGCATTAGTAAATTTCAAAGAAGGTAAAATGGAGACATTCATGGGATGGATGCAGTCTGATGAGGGTATGGGTGTAAGAAAAAGTGTTGCCTATCCAGAAAAAACAATAGGAGCAATGAAACCAGATAAAACAGGTATGTTGTTTAAGGTTACAGTTCACAATGAACCTGGAATGAAAGAGTTTGTATCTGGAAATCATCCAACTGCGAAAACAATTTATGAAGAATGCATAGAAAGTGCCCAGCTTTGGGAAATGTCAGAGATAAGTCTTTAATTTAAAAATGCAGGCTGGTTATGCTATTTTCAACATAGAGGTAAATAATCCAGAAGATTATAAGGAATATGTTGAAAAAGTTAAACCAATTGCAGAAAAATTTGGTGGTGATTATATAATTAGAGGTGGTACAAACCAAATTATAGAAGGAACTTGGCAATATAGCAGAACTGTTGTGATAAAATTTCCTTCTTATGAAAAAGCATTGGAATGGTACAATTCGGAAGAATATCAACCAATAAAAAAAATCCGATTAGTTAATGCAAATACTAATGGGATAATAATACAAGGAGCATAAAAATGTCGATATTAGAAAAATATAGCGTTGCTTTAAAAAACAAAGATGAAGCAGCAATGAATGAACTTTTGCATGATGATTTTAAATTTACAATGCATAAGTCAGGAAATGTTTTAACTAAAAGTGATGTAATGAAATGGGCTATGAGCGGTGACATTAATCAAGATAAAGTAAGAATAGTTTACGAAAATGACGAAGTAGGTGTTCATCATGCTTTTGTAACATTTAATGATGGTAATGTTGAAGCTGTAATGGCTGTTTACAAATATAAAGATGGAAAAATAGCAAGCTTGGAGACAGGCGCTACTCCAATACCTAAATAATTATATAAATTTAGCGGGATATCATTTAAAGTCATAAAATGAGTCTCGCTACTTCCTACCTTTTCCTAGGAATTGCTGTTTTCCTAGGTGTTACTTCTAATAGTTTTGCAAAAAGTGCTGAGGGTTTTACTCTTCTGTTTCCAAGTATCATTACAGCAATTACTATAGTTCTCTGTATGTATGCACTTTCTTTGGTTATGAAAAATATACCAATGGGTATAACTTATGCATCATTTGCAGGACTAACTATTATAGCAACTGTTATTGTTGGTATTGTCAGATTTAATCAAGTACCTAATTTGTATTCATTAATTGGTTTAACTCTTATAATCGTTGGAGTGTTGATTGTTAATTTATTAGGAAACAATTAATAATGATTAAAAAAAAATATGCACAATTTGTATTTATTTTCTTAATGTCTTTTGGAATGAGTTTAATTATGAGTGGTGTTGTTGTAGCTGTTAACACAAGTTTAACAGATGGATTTTTTGGAAGGTGGTTTTTTTCTTGGATGTTTGCTTTTCCTGTTGCTCTAATAGCTGCTATTATAATAGCACCAATGATAAGATCTATAATTGATAAAATTACTATAGAGTAATTATGAAACCATTATTAGGATATTTATTTTTAGCAAATGGAATTATATTTGGAATAGCGTCAAATAGTTTCGCAAAGATTTCAGATGGTTTCTCAAAATTAACCCCATCTGTTCTATGTATATTATTTATGTGTATTACTATGTTTTCGATCGCAAAAGCGATGTCAGCTCTTCCAGTTGGATTTGCTTATTCGACTTATAGCGGATTAACTGTGACAGGCGTAGTTCTATTTGCTGTTTTAAAGTTTAATCAAATCCCAAACATCTATGGAATTATTGGAATAATTCTAATTATTATTGGTGTAATTATGGTCAACTATCTAGGACAAATAGATTAGTAAATTAAAATTATTTTTCAAAAAGATCTGGTAACTGATGAGTTCCATCTTTGTTTAAGATCAGTTCAAATTCATCCTCAACATTCTTAATATCTAAAGTGGAATACAAATGAGGATACATATCTCCATTGGATGCATTCTCCCACACTAGATGCTCAAGATTTAATGTATGAATTTTTAATAAAATTAAATTCTCTTTTTTGTCATAATATTTTTCAAGTGTCTCATGAACTTGTTCTTCCTCAGAAAAATGTATGTATCCATCTTTTAAATCTTGCGATGAACCAGGGTAATTCCCATTTTTTTTGGCATTATTCCATTCATCTTTATCTAAAATTTTAAAAATATATTTCAGATTCATTGATAAAAGAAATTCTTAGCAAACAGGTTTTAATAATTTCAAAAATTTATTATGAATAGCTTTATTTGATGAAACTAAAATATTTCCACCTTTTATTGCGTCTTTGTTATCCCAGGTATTAAGGTAACCACCTGCAGCTTTTATGATAGGTATCAAGGGATGAATGTCCCAAATTTTATTTGAACATTGAATTACAATATCAAGTCTTCCTTCAGCTAAGTGCGAATAACTTAAAGCATCACTGCATGGAAACTGCATTAATTTTAAAATTTGAGGAATTTTTTTTTGTTTATTGATAGATAGCGCCCCATGAAATGCAGCAGATACTTTTACATTTTTAAAAGCTGCTTTTTTATTGACCTTAATTTTTCTTTTTTTTCCATTTTCTACTACATATGCAGCTTTGTCTGTATAATTTAAGTAATATTTTTTTAAGATTGGGAAATTTGCTAACCCTAAAATTGGTGAGCCTTTGTAATTTAATGAAATAAGATTACTCCAAGTTGGATTTCCTATTACAAACGACCTTGTTCCATCAATTGGATCGATTACCCACGTAAATTCACTTTTTGATTTTTTGTGACCGAACTCTTCACCTATAACTTGATGATTTGGAAATTTTTTTTTAATTTTAGATCTTATAAATTTTTCAAATGCTTTGTCGGATGTTGTTACAGGGTCGTATCCCTTTCCTTTAAGCTTATTGGATACTTTAAAAGTCCTATTTAATTTAGAATAATAAAAACTAGTAAGATCTTTAGCTAATTGGTTTAAGAATTTAGCAAATATTAGATATTTTTTTGTGTCAAAATTATTCACAAAGAGTTCATACTATTAAATTAATATCTATTAAAGTTAATTTTTAATTTAATTTATTTTAATCTTTAAACAAATTTTCAATTTGAGCTTCTGCATCTTTAATAGATTTATCATAATCCAAAGCCATTTGATCGGCACTAATTACATCTACTTTTTCTATCCCAAAGAAATTTAAAATAAATTTCAACCATGGTGTTAAAAAATCCTCAGCACTGTTAAGTTTGGTACCACCAGAAGTAATAACCAAATAAGCATGTTTGTTTTTTAATAGTCCTTCCCTTCTTCCATTCGGTTTAAATTTAAATGTTTCTCCAATTCTAGCAGCTAAATCTGTCCAAGCCTTTAAGGTTGCTGGTGGACCATAATTATAAATTGGTGCTGAAATAATAATGACATCACTTTCTTTAAGCTCTTTTACTAGTTGGTCTGACAACTCAAACATTTTTTTGTGATGTTCTGTTTGATCTTTTTCATCAATTTTCATCCCTGACTCTGTTAATCCACTTACAAAAAGCATCTCCTCATCTAAATCTCTGTAAAGTACTTCGTCACCAGGTTTTTTTATTTTATCCAACAATTTTTTAGCTAAAGCTCTTGAAGTTGAGCCTTTTTTCCTGGCACTTGAGTCTATTTGATAAATTTTCATTCTTCCTTTTTAGCCGAAATTTTGCATAAAAGGAAAAACTTTAATTATATAGAAGCCAATCGCTTGTAACTGATTGGTTAAAATTAAAATTCCTGTGACTAAGAGAGTTATTCCACCTATTTTTGAGATCAAATTTATATTTTTTCTAAAATTTTTAGAAAATAATAAAAATCTCTGAATTAAATATCCTGATAATACAAAAGGTATAGCAAGGCCTAATGAGTAAGATATCAACAAAATTATTGCTCTAGATAATGTTTCTTCAATCGAGGCTAATGCTAAAATAGAACCTAAAATTGGCCCAATACAAGGAGTCCATCCAAAACCAAATGCAAGTCCAATTATATATGGAAATAAAATATTTCTAGACTCTTTTGCGTCAAATCTTTTTTCAAAGTTAAGATATGGAATATTTATAATACCCAGTAATTGAAATGAAAATATAACAATTATTATCCCTGCAAAAATTCTTAAAATTTCTGAATTTTGCAAAAGTGCCTGACCAAGAAAAGAGGCTGATGCTCCCAAAAGTACAAATACAGTTGAAAACCCTGAACAAAATAAAACTAAAGGAAAAAGGTTGGTTTTTTTAGACTCTATTATTTCTTGAAGAGATTGACCTGAAATATAGGAAACATATCCAGGGATAAGTGGTAACACACATGGTGATAAAAAACTTATAAGACCTGCACCAAAAGCAATTAAATATTCAAACATCTATCCCGTATTTTTCATAGCAGCCGATATTCCAGCTATTGATGTTAAAAGAGCATCATTTAAATATTTTTTTTCAGACATTTTTTTATTTTTTTTAAGTTTAAATATAACTATTGGTTGAATAATATTTAATACCTCAGAGTATATAGCTCTAACCGTTATTAAAGTTCTTAATTGCTTACGTGTTAAAATAATTTCTTTTGTGGTAATTTTTTTATTTAAGTTTTTTATTGCATCAAATTGAAATCTTAGCTTTTTTCCAACTCTTTTTAATGCATTATCTCCTAAATATTCCTCATAAATTTTTGAAATTTCTGGATCAGCTTTAGTAATTACCATATCAAGAATATCTAACATTGAATTGAAAAAGGGCCAATTTTTTTCCATATCAAATAATGTTTTTCTAAATTTTTTTATATACCCGTATCTTAAAGCCTCTGCACTACCAAGCCAAGCTGGCAACATCAACCTTATTTGTGTCCACGCAAAAACCCAAGGTATAGCTCTTAAACTCTTTATATTATCAATATTTTTCCTTTTTGATGGTCTCGATCCAATAGATAGTTTTCCAAGAGCTGCACTTGGGGTAACAGTTTTAAAGTATTTAATAAATTCTGAGCTCTGATTAATATTTTTTCTATAAGAACTTTTAGAAATATCAGACATGTTTTCAATTAATTCTCGCCAGTTTCGTTTGGGTGAAGGTGGTGGATTAAGTGTTGCCTCAGTTACAGCACCTATATAACTGCATAAATTATATTCAGCTATAGGTTCGTAACCATATTTTTGCTGAATAACTTCTCCCTGATCAGTAATCCTTATTTTTCCATTTACAGAATTGGGTGGTTGAGATCTTAAAGTAGCTTGGATTGGACCTCCCCCTCTTCCAGGTGAACCTCCTCTTCCATGAAAAAAAGTTACATCTATGTTGAATTTTTTCCCTAATATAACAATTTCTTCTTGAGCTTTATATTGATGCCAGCTAGCACAAATTTTACCAGCATCTTTACTAGAGTCAGAATATCCTATCATTACCTCTTGTTTATTATTAATTAATTTTCTGTACCATTTTTTCGAAAATAAGTTCTCCATAACTGGTTTTGCGTTAATCAAATCATCCAATGTTTCAAATAAAGGTACAACTCTTAATTTATCTTTTATTTTTGCCTCTTTTTGTAAAAATGAAACTGATAAAATATCTGATACGGATGTTGTCATTGAAATTACATAGGCACCTAAACACTCAGAGGGTTCATCGGCAAGTATTTTTAAAGTGGACCAAACTTCATTGTTTTCTTTATTAGAAAATTTAAATTTATTAATAATGTTTTTATTTGAAGTTAATTTAGATTTTAAAAAATTAATTTTTTCATCTTCAGTGAATTTAAAGTAATTTTTATTAAATTTCTTTTTAACAAATTCAGCAATTAATTGTGTGTGACGAGAAGACTCTTGTCTAATATCTAGTCTAGCAAGATTTATACCAAAGCATTTTGCTCTTCTCATAAGATCTAATAAATCTCCACTTGCAACATTTTCGTTTTGATTTTGCTCTAAAGACTCTCTTACAACTCTCAAAGGCTTTAAAATTTCTTCAGTTGAGGTTAATAAGATTTTTTTATCTAAAGGTTTTTTATTAATAAAATATCGTTCTATAGATCTGTGGGTTAATCTTAGTTTATCTCTTAAAGGTCTTAAAAAAACTCGATACGGCTCAAAAGTTTTTCCAACTTTAGAACTTATTTTTTTTGAACATTTTTTCATAGAGTAAGATCTAATAATTTTTGTCAAAGATTTCTCATATAGTTTTGCCGCTTCCCATCTTGATAATAAAATTACTTCTTTAGTGACTTTTGAAGTTACATTAGGATTTCCATCTCTATCCCCACCCATCCATGAACCAAATTGAATTGGATTAAAATTTTTTGGCAATCCTCTATTCATATTTTTTAAAAAGATAGAGTTTAATCTTTTATAAACTTTTGGAACAGTATCCCACAAACTATCTTCTATAATTGCCAAACCCCATCTTGCTTCATCAAATGGAGAAGGTTTTGATCTTTTAAGATCGTCTGTATTCCAAATAATTGTAAACTCGTCATATAGTTGTTTGTTTAATTGTATTAATTTAGATGAATTAGATTTATAGAGATCTCTTTGCTCTAAAATTTCAATTATCTTATGATATTTCTGTATTAATGTTCTTCTTTTTACTTCTGTTGGATGTGCGGTTAAAACTATTCCTATATCTAAATTTTTAGCAAGATTATAAATTTTGTTATTGGATATTTTTTTATTTTTAAAAAGTTTTTCAAATATTTCTTCTATAAAAATATTATATTTTAGATTTTTTTTCTTAGTTTCGTATTCATCTAAATTTCTCGCAGTATCAATTGACTCAGCTAGATTTATGAAATTTATGAAATGAGTAAATGCTCTAGTTAGTCTGAGTGTATCTCTTGGATTACTTTTTCTTACTGTTTTAACTAGTTTTTTAAAAGAATTTTTATTTTTAAGATTTATTTTATTGGCTTTTGAGAGTTTCCTTACCTTTTCGACTAGATTGAAAAACTTTATACCTTCTTGCTCTTTAATTACCTCACCAAGAATATTTCCAAGATAACTGATATCTTCTCTAAGCAACTTTGTCGGTATTCTCTCATAATAAAGATCTCTTTTTTTCATTAATTAAAACAAATTTTTTTTGTAAAATTCCTTTAGAGTTAGTTTTTACACTAAATAAAGCTCCAGAGTATCTATATTTTCGCAATTCTGCAGTGTTCATACCTTTTGTTGCTGAAGTTACAAAAAGTTCATTATTTTTTTGACCACCAAATGTGCAATTTGTAATATTTTTTGCAGGGAATTGAATTCTATGGATTAATTTTGCCTTGCTATTAAATACTGAAATACAAGCTCCGTGGTAATGAGCTACCCATAGATTTTTTTTATTATCTAAAGTCATTCCATCTGGAACTCCTTCTTTACCAGAAAAGGTTTTAAAAATTTTTTTGTGTATAATTTTATTATTTTTATTAATTTTAATTTTATAAATTTTTTTTTTAGAACTATCGGTATGGTAAAAATTAAACTGATCAATGAAAGCTGGTCCATTTGTTATTCTATAATTTTTATCAACTTTAGTTAGTAATAAATTCTTATCTAATTTATAGAGTGATCCTTTTTCAATTTTTCTTTCTAAGTTATCCATAGTGCCAAACCATAGATTTCCAGCTGGATCAGTTTTACCATCATTGCTTCTGTTTAGTTTAATATTTGGTTCGATTAATATTGATTTAATAATTTTTTTAGATTTGAGATTTTGAATTCTTATTTCTCCTTGTAATCCCAATATAAATATGTTTTTTTTAACATAAGACAAAAAACCAATCTCTTTATTTACTTTAATCTGTTTTTTTTTATTATTTTTAATATTTAAAATACAGATTTTCTTTTTTTTTATATCAACAAAATAGATTGAATTATGCTCTTTAACCCATAATGTTCCTTCACCCAATTTGCATTTACTATTCCAAATAACTTTTGGTTCTGAAGTTTTGATTTTATTCATTAACCTCAAATTCATTTATAAAGTCTTTATTAGGATTAATGCCTATACCAATATTATCACTGACTGATGCAAATCCATTATTTTCTTTTACCTGCTTTAAAATCGAAAAATCTTTATCTGGAAGATCTGTAATAAAAATATTTTTTTCTGTAGTATCAAATTCTAACATAGATTTTGAAGGAAATAATCCCCCCGGCATATCTGGTTGAGCTGTTAGCAAGTGTAAATTTACAGCTATGCTTATAGCTGACCCCCAAACATGATTTATAACTGGAATAAAATTTGCCTGAGCTAATGCTGAAACTTTCAAGTACTCAGTAATTCCCCCCAAACCACAAACTTCTGGCTGGGCAATATCTATACAATTGTTTGAGATTAATTTATTCCAACCATATTTTGTAAATTCAGCCTCACCACCTGCAATACTCGTAGAAATTTTGCTTCTTAATTGTCGATACCCTTCATAATCCTCTGGTGCAACTGGCTCCTCAAACCAAAATATATCCAATTCATCTAAGCCTTTTCCCACATATATGGCGTCTTTTAGATTATATGCATGATTGGCATCTACCATCAACTTAAAGTCTTTACCTATGCTTTCCCTAACCGCTTGTACTAATTTTAGATCTTCCTTTGCACCTAAACCTATTTTCATTTTCATAGCTTTAAAATTTTTAGACTTAATTTCTTTCGCCTCCTCTTGAAATAGATTTATTAGTTCATAAGCAGATTTTTTTTGTAACATCATCCCATATCCATAAACTGGAATATGTTCATTGCATTTTCCTCCTAGAAGTTGATAAAGAGGTGCTTTAGTTTTTTTTCCAAGAATATCCCACAAAGCAATATCAACACCTGATAAAGCTTGTATAGGCATTCCTTTTTGTCCACTATCTCTTAAAAGATTATATACTTTCTGCCAAATGTGCTCTTTATTTAAAGGATCTTCTCCAATTATTAGAGGCTGTATAACTTTTTCAACAATATATTTATTTGCAAGAGCAATATTACCCGGTCCAAAACATTCTCCCCATCCAGTTATACCTTCATCGGTCTCAACTTCTACAAGATGGGCAGTTCGGTGTTTATAATATTGTTGAGAATAGCCTAGTTCTTTTTCTAACTCATATCTAAGTACATGACTTTTAATAGAAGTTATCTTCACAATAATTTATAAAGCAATTACTTTAGAGTTCTGTTCACCTAAGTTTTCAACTGATAATTTCATCGTGTCACCAGCTTTTAAAAATTGCTGAGGTTTCATACCCATTCCAACTCCAGGAGGAGTTCCTGTGGTAATGATGTCACCAGGTTGTAGAGACATATACTTACTTAAGTAGGAAACAATAAAATTAACATTAAATATCATGGTATTTGTGTTTCCTCTTTGCATTTTATTTCCGTTAACATCTAAACTCATTTTTAAATTATTAATATCTGAAATTTCATCTTTAGTTACCATATAAGGTCCGATTGGCCCGTAAGTATCATGAGACTTTCCTTTAACCCATTGACCCATTTTTTCTATTTGCCACTCTCGTTCACTGATGTCGTTTACTAAGCAATATCCTAAAATGTGATCTTGAGATTGATCTTCAGATATATGTTTAGTTTCTTTTCCAATTATAATTCCTAATTCAACTTCCCAATCAAGTTTTTTTGATCCTGAGACAATTTCAATATCATCGTTAGGACCATTAATACAGCTTGTAGCTTTCATAAAGACTATTGGTTCAGATGGAGCTTCTGCACCAGTTTCTGCAGCATGATCAGAAAAATTTAATCCGATAGCAACAAATTTACCTGGCTTAGTTATGCATGAACCAATTCTTTCACTACCTGATATTTCAGGAAGTGTTGAGAGATCAGCACTTTGTAATTTTGAAATTGTTTCAAAATTTAAATGATGAGGATTTAAATCTTCAACATGTGAGCTGATATCTCTTATTTTACCCTCTTTGTCTAAAGCTGCAGGTTTTTCTTTACCCTTTTGTCCTACTCTTAATAATTTCATAATTCTCCTTTTTGTTATTTAATTATATTGAAATCCCACCATCAACAGAAATTGTTGTACCTGTTGTAAATGTTGCATCATCACTAGCCAAATAAACCGCCACAGCTGCTATTTCTTCAGCAGTACCTAATCTTCCCATTGGTTGTCTTGCTATAAAATCTTTTTTAGCCTGAACAGGGTCTGGACTTTGGTTAACTCTATCTTGCCAAGAAGGTGAGAAAACTGTTCCTGGTGCAATCGAATTACATCTTATATTTTGTTTAACAAAATCGGCTGCAATTGATTTAGTCAATCCAATCACGGCTCCTTTTGTTGTTCCATATACAAATCTATTTGGGAAACCTTTTAAACTAGAAGCACAAGATGAAACATTGATAATACTTCCACCATTTTGTTTTACCATTAGTGGTAATATTGCTTTACACATAAAATACATAGATTTTACATTTACATTACTCGAGAAATCCCAATCTTTTTCCTCACAATCAAGAATAGTTCCATGATGAACAAATCCAACTGCATTAAATAAAACATCTACTTTATCTAAAGATTTAGTAAAATTTAAAATTGCATTATTATCAGTTGAGTCCAAAGTTTTTACTTCAATACTAGGAAATTCTTTATTTAAATCAGCTAAGGTTTTATCATTTAAATCTGTTGCAGTAACATGTGCTCCTTCATTATGAAATGCAATGGCTGTTGCTTTACCAATTCCCTGTCCTGCCGCAGTGACCACAATTTTTTTACCTTCTAATCTTTTGCTCATTTTTTATTCATCCTTTCAATTTCCATATACAGTGAGCTGTGATCTTTGTCTCCATGATCATTTTCAACTAAAGTTTTATACATTTCTTTAACTAAATTTGAAATAGGTAAATGAGTATTAAAATTATTTGCGCAATCTAAAATATTATTCATATCTTTTAAATGAGTAGAAGTTTTTCCTTTTGGGCTAAAATCCTTATCAATCATTCTTTTTCCATGAGTTTGTAAAATTTTACTATCTGCCCAACCACCTGATAAAGCACTAATCATTTTGACAGGATCTGCTCCTGCTTTCTCACATAATGTTACTGCTTCAGCTACTGCACCAATTGTTAAGCCAACAATTATTTGGTTTGCAAGTTTTGATACTTGGCCACTACCTACTGGACCTACCAATGTTGGATTTCCCATTGTCTTCAAAATTTCACTCGCTCTGTTGAAAATATCTAGCTCACCTCCAACCATAATCGCTAATGATGCTTCCTCTGCACCTATTGTCCCTCCTGAAACAGGTGCATCCAAATAATTTATATTTTTTAATTTTAAATTATTACCATGTTTAGTTGCTGTTGATGGTTTTACCGAGCTCATATCAATTACTGTAGCTTCTGATTTTAAACCTTCTAAAAAGTCAGAGCTGCTCATGATCTCATCAACGGCAGTATCGTCTGTTAACATCGTTATGATGAAATCACTGTCACTTACAACTTCTTTGATTGTACTTGATATCTCTGCGCCCTGATCTTTTAAAGGAGCAGCCTTATTTTGAGATCTGTTAAAAGCTTTTAAATTATATCCTGCTTTTAATATATTTTTAGCCATTGGTAGGCCCATAAGACCTGTCCCAATAAAACCAATTTTTATCATTATTTTGGTTTAAATTCGTGGAAATTTTGTGTCATTGCCTCAGGGAAAAACATTACACATGCAAGTACAATCAATTGAATAACGATAAATGGCGCAAAACCTCTAAATATATCTGTTAAAGATATATGTGGTGGTGCTACAGATTTTAAGTAGAAAGCTGCGGGTCCAAATGGAGGACTTAAAAATGAAACTTGCATATTCACACAAAATAAAATTCCAAACCAAATTGGATCAAATCCAAGTGCAATAACAATTGGTAAAAATACTGGCATCGCTAATAACACAATCCCAACCCAATCCATAAATGCTCCCATTATCAAAAACATTATTTGCATCATAAAAATAAGATACATTGGTTTTAAATCATAAGCTAAGATAGTCTCTGCAACATATTTTGGACCTCCAGCAAGAGAATAAGCGCCAGCTAAAACTGTAGCACCAAAAGTAATAGTTAAAATAGTTCCTGATGCTTTAAATGTTCTAGTTAATGCATCTTTAAATAAAAACCATGTTAATTCTTTTCTAGCAAAAATTATAATTAATGTAGCAACAACACCCATTCCAGCTGCTTCAGTAATACCTGTTATGCCTGAATAAATTGAACCTAAAACAATTATCACTATTCCTATTGGTGGTAGAAGACCTGGAAGATATGACATTTTTTCTTTTAAAGTTAAAGGCGCTTCATCACTTAATGGTGCAAGATGTGGTTGTAGTCTTGTTCTAATTAAAATGTAAGTAATGATTAAACCTGAAATCATTAAACCTGGAACAATAGCTTCTTGAAATAACATTGTAATTGATGTTTCTGTCGTTAATCCATAGATGATTAAAACAATAGAAGGGGGTATCATTGTACCTAAAGAACCTGAGGCACAAATAATTCCAATGGACATATCTTGATCATATTTTAATCTCAACATTTGAGGTAGTGCAATCAATCCTAATAAAACTATTTCTCCTCCAATAATTCCACTCATTGCAGCCATGATTGTTGCCATGATTGCAGTAACAACACCTACCCCACCTCTCGTTTTTCTTAACCACGCATTCAAAGCATCATATAAATCTCTTGCTATGTTTGAGCGTTCAAGCAAGGAGGCCATAAATATAAATAAAGGTACTGATAAAAAGGAATAAGTAACAACTAGAGAATAATATCTTGAGAGTAAAATACCTAATGCATGCTCACCAATATAGAGAAATACTAATACCGCACCCATGAAACCTGAGGCAAAACCCATTGGAACTCCAATAGATATAAGAATTAATAAACCAACTATAAGTATTAATGAGAGTGATCCTATTTCCATTTTATTTCAACTCTTTAGACGGGTCGTATTGTTTTTCTTTAGGATTTCTCCAATCAATAATTAAATTATTTACAGATTGAACGGCAATAAGAAATACACATATAAGTGTTAAAGGCTTCATGGTAGCAGGAATAGGTGGATCCCAATATGTTGCAAATCTCTCCCAATTTACAAATGATCTAACTGCATCTTCCATACCTCCATAGATTACAGCAGCTGCAAAAAGCACAATAACTAGTGTGCTAATTACGTCAAAAATTCTCTGAGTTGGTCTACTCACCCAATCATATAATAATACTATTCTAATATGGCTTCTTAATCTTGTTGCATATATACCGCCAACTAAATAACAAACACCAGCTAACCACAAACATAATTCATTTGCCCACAGAGTTGGTTTAAAAACTACATACCTCATAAAAATTTCATACATCATCACAAGTACGATTATAGGTATCAAATACTTAACTGTATGACTTAAAAATAAAGAAATTCTATCAATCCAATTTATTGGAAAATCATCTTTGCTTGCAACTTTTTGATTTTGTTCTTGTAATTGTTTGTCAAGCATAGGCTAAAATTTTAAATTAATAAGAAGGGCCTTTTCAGGCCCTTCAGGATTTTAATTTGCTTTTAATTATAGGATACCGTTAGCTTTCATGTAAGCTGTATGTATATCTATAAGAGCATTTGCTTCAGGAGATTTTTTTCTCCACTCTTCCCAAGCACCAAGAGCAGCTTGTCTAAATTTAGCTCTATCTGCTTTAGACCAGTCATGAAGAGTAACACCCATTTCTTTCAAAGCTTTTACAGCTTCTGCGTTCTTTCTCTCAACTAGACTTGTGATAGTTCTTCCACAAATTTCAATAGCTGCTTTCATTGCACCTTTTTCATGCGGCTTTAATTTGTTCCATACTTTAGAATTACAAGCTAAATGGTCAGCTGGCATTGAGTGGAAACCCGGATATGTAGCATATTTATTTTGCTCATAGTGTCCACCTGCATAGTTAGTTGCTAAAGATGAATAGTCAGCACCATCAATTAGACCTGTTTGTAAAGCAGTTGGAACTTCACCAAAGTCCATAACGATTGGCTTCGCACCTAATGCAGTAAAGATCATACTTTCCATACCTGGAGGTGATCTAAATTTAAAGTCTTTGATAGATGCAACATCTGGAATTGGTTTACTAGATATTAGAGACTCATGTCCTGGTATCCACCAACCAATTAAAGTCATTCCATATTTATTATAAAGTGCATCCACAGCCTCTTGAGCTCCAGGGAACTTTAAGAAGTCATATTGTTGATATGGATTGTCATATCCACCCATTACATCACCTGCAAATTGAAACGCTGCGTTTTTACCAGTTTGATAACCAGCACCAGTCATATCACAGTCGATAATTCCAGTTTGAGCAGAGTTAAATACCTCGGCAGATTTTCCTGTTACAGAAGATGAGTAGAACATTTCTACTTTTAAGCTTCCACCAGAAAACATTTCTACGTTTTTAGCAAATTGAGCAGCGACTTCACCATTTGGTGAACTAGCTGTAAAGTGTGTTTCAATCTTTAAAGTCTTTGCATTTGCAGAGCCAAATAAAGCAACTGAAACAATAGCTACAGCAGCTATAGTTTTTGATATTAATTTAAACATTATCTTCCTCTCGTTTATGTTTATTTGATAAATTAAAACACAAAAGAAATTAGTTTTCAACATGTGCGCATTTAATTTATGTATAGAAATTATATATATCTTTTAAACTTCAACTTTGAGTTGTGTTAAATTACTTCAGAAATTAATGATTTATCATTAAAAAAACAATAAATGTTATCTACAGCCATCATGCTCATAGCTAATCTAGTCTCATGTGTGGCGCTCCCAATATGTGGTAGTACAAAACAATTATCCAAATTTGTATATCTTTTATCTAAATTTGGCTCGTTATTAAAAACATCAAGTCCTGCTGCATAAATTTTTTTATTTTCTAATGCATCTATTAAAGCATCATCATCAATGGTTGATCCCCTTGAAGTATTAATAACTACAGCATGTTTGTGTAACAAACTAATGGTTGAAGCGTTTAGAATATGTTTTGTTTCTTGTGTAGCTGGTGTGTGAATACTGACAAAATCACACTCAGGTAACATTGAATTTAAATCTGAATAATATTTAGCACCATCTTCTAAATCTTCTGACAATTTATTTCTATTATAATAAATAATTTTCATTCCGAATGCTTTAGCACTTTTTGCAGCTATACGACCTATTCTTCCCATCCCAATAATTCCAAGAGTTTTACCAGTTACTGAGTTGCCTATCATGAATTTGGTAAGGTCTGGTTTTTGATTTTTCCAATTATCTGTTCTAACTAAATTATAAGCTTCTCCAACTCGTCTTGATGCTGCTAATATCAAAAGAATAGTTGTTTCTGCAACTGCTTCATTAAGAACATTTGGAGTATTAGTTACTTTAATTTTTTTTTGTACTGCAGATTTAATAGAAATATTATCATAACCTACACCCACCTGAGCTATAATTTTTAATTTTCCATTTAAATTATTGAAAAAGTTCTCACTAATTTTATCAAAACCTGTTGAAATCATTCCATCATATTCGTTTATAATTTTTATTAATTCACTTTCTGGAATAGGCTGATCTTTAAGATTAAGCGTTACATCAAATTCTTTTTTAAGTTTTTCCTCTGCTAAATCAGAAATTTTTCTAGAAACTAATATTTTTGGCATATATTAGTGAGAGTCTCTTGGTAGACCTTTGGTATGCGATACGTCTAAGTATTTACCTCGAGAATTAATACATGCTCCATCTTCAAGCTGTCCCACTGTGTTTCTGAAAATCTCTTGCCAAGGAGTTTGATTTTTTGCCTTAAATAACTTTTTATTTTTTCGCCTTTTTTTAAATTCTAATTGTGAGATTAATAAATCGACCCTTCTTTTATTCAAATCTATTATCATTTTGTCGCCAGTTTTTACAATTCCCAGATCTCCACCTACGGCAGACTCTGGAGAAACATGAAGTATTGAAGGGCTTTCTGATGTACCACTCTGTCTACCATCTCCTAGTGTCGGTAAATGACTTATACCTTTTTTTAATAATCTGTCAGGTGGTTGCATATTAACAACCTCAGCAGATCCAGGATAACCTACTGGCCCACAGCCTCTTACAATTAAAATTGAGTTTTCATCAATTTTTAATTTTTTACTATTTAATCTTTTATGGTAATCCTCTGGTCCTTCAAAAACTACAGCTTTTCCATTAAATACATTTGGGTGTTTAGGGTTGGATAGATATCTTTCTTTAAATTCTTTACTAATTACTGAAGTTTTCATAATTGCTGATGAGAAAAAATTGCTTTTCATGACTAAAAAGCCAGCTTTTTCTGCTAATGAATTTTTAAATGATTTAATTACCTTATTATCTACATCAATTTTTTTTCTTAAATTTTCTTTAACGGTTTTTCCCGTAACTGTTTTTATATTTGTGTGAAGTTTTTTATTTTTAATTAATTCTTTCATCACTGCAGGAATTGCTCCAGCTCTATGAAAGCTTTCCATTAAATATTCTCCTGCAGGCTGACAATTAACTAGTAAAGGAATATTGTGTCCTAGTTTTTGCCAATCAGAAAGATCAAATTTAATTCCCATATGTTTTGCAATTGCACTCAAATGAGTTGTGCAGTTACTTGATCCACCTATAGCACTTGCAACTACAACAGCATTTTCAAATGCTTTACGTGTCATAATTTTTGAAGGAGTTAAATTTTCATGAACCATTCCTACAATTCGTTTTCCAGTTTCGTAAGAGATCTGTTCTCTTTCTCTATAAGGTGCAGGTGTAACTGCTCCACCAGGTAAAGACATTCCTAATGCCTCAGCTACTGAATTCATAGAGGATGCTGTTCCCATTGTATTACAATGTCCAGCACTTGGTGAGGATGATGAAACCATATCCATAAACTCTTCATACTTTATTTCTCCTTTAGCCAATAATTTTCTAGCTTCCCAAACTACCATACCTGAACCAGCTAACTTACCTTTGTAAACACCATCTAACATTGGTCCACCAGATAAAACTATTGCAGGAATATTTACAGTTGCTGCTGCCATCAAGGCTGCTGGAGTAGTTTTATCACATCCAGTTGTCAATATTACTCCATCAATTGGATAACCATACAAAACTTCTACTAAAGATAAATATGATAGATTTCGGTCAAGCATAGCTGTTGGTCTTTTGCCTGTTTCTTGAATTGGATGAGTGGGAAATTCCATAGGAATACCACCCGCTCTCCTTATTCCATCTTTAATTCTTTTGCTTAAAGATAAAAAATGTCGATTACATGGAGAAAGATCACTACCAGATTGAGCAATTCCAATTATAGGATTTCCAGATTGTAACTCTTTTCTAGTAAGTCCATAATTTAAATACCGCTCTAAATAAAGAGCAGTCATATCTGGATTTTTTGGATTATTAAACCAATGATGACTTCTGAAACTCTTTTTTCTTTTTTTTGGCATAATATTTATAATGGTCTGTTTAAAATAATAGTTATATAATAATTTAATGAATAATCTAATAGTTTTAAATCAGAATGACAATGTTGGCGTAAGTCAATTTATCATTCCTGAAAAAACTAAAATTGAAGGTCATGAAATCAGTACTGTTGATCCAATACCTTTTGGTCATAAAGTTTGCTTAAAAACAATTAAAAAAGGCGATCCTATAATAAAATATGATCAAATTATCGGTTTTGCATTAGACGATATTAAACCAGGACAACATGTACATTCACATAATTTAGAATTTAGAGAATTCAAAAGAGATTTTAAAGTTACAGATAAGAAGCATGTTGTAGATGAAAAAGCTGATACATTCTTCAATGGAATTTTAAGAGATAATGGACAAGTAGCTACAAGAAATTATATTGGAATAGTAAGCACTGTCAATTGTTCTGCGACTGTAACAAAAATGATCGTCGAAAAAATTAAATACTCTAATATTTTAAAAGATTATCCAAATATTGATGGAATAGTTCCTATCACTCATTCTACAGGGTGTGGAATGAACACTGAAAGTGAAGGGATGCAAATGTTCCAAAGAACTATTGATGGATTTAAAAATCATCCAAATTTTTCTCATGTATTTGTTATAGGTTTGGGTTGTGAATGCGCACAAGTAAGTTTGTTTGACGAGTCTTTAAAAAAGCATAATAGAATTCATTTTCTTACTATTCAGGATGAAGGTGGAACAAAAAAAATTGTAGATAAAGTTCTATCTCAAATAAAAAATTTATTAACAGAAGCAAATAATGTTGAGCGATCTTCTCAATCTGTTGGGCATTTGACACTTGCTTTACAGTGTGGAGGTTCCGATGGTTATTCTGGGATAACTGCTAATCCAGCATTAGGAATTGCTGCAGATCTTTTGGTAAAAAAAGGAGGAAGTTCAATTTTATCTGAAACTCCAGAAATTTACGGTGCAGAACACTTATTAATTAATAGAGCTAATTCACAAAAAACTGCAGATAAACTAATTAAAAGACTGGAATGGTGGAAGCATTATACCTCAATCAATAATAGCTCAATGGATAATAATCCTGCACCAGGAAACAAGAGAGGTGGCCTTACAACTATATTAGAAAAATCATTAGGAGCAGTTGCTAAAGGTGGAAATTCTATACTTCAAGATGTCTTGCAATATGCTGAACCATTAAAAAATAAAGGATTTAATTTTATGGACTCACCTGGTTACGATCCAGTATCTGTAACAGGACAAGTAGCATCTGGAGCAAATGTAATTTGCTTTACTACAGGTCGTGGATCTTGTTTTGGGTGCAAGCCTGTTCCAAGTCTGAAGCTTTCAACTAATTCTGCTATGTATGAAAAAATGTCAGAGGACATGGATATAAATTGTGGAACTATTGCAGAAGGTAAACAAAAAGTGGAAGAAGTTGGTCAAAATATATTTGAATTAGTAGTTAACACAG
>CACLDI010000006.1 GCA_902605605.1 uncultured Pelagibacteraceae bacterium | reverse complement strand
TTTAGTAGGTCGATTGACAAAATATCAAAAGAACTAATTAATCTTTAACAAATACTACAGTCAGTTCTGCAACTTTAAAACCAAATTTTGTCATTGTAGCTCTATTGATTGCAACACGGTCATCTTGTTTAAAAATCCAATCATCAAATGTAATTTTTAATTCTCTTCCTTTTACTGGAACTAATAAAACATATTCAAATTTAAAGGCTGGACCGTATGAATAACCTTTGGCTTTACCTACAACATCTCCTGCAGTTCCCTCATAATTATGCTCATCAATTTTATTTATTGTCCATTCTCTATCTTGGACTTCGCCATCATCCCAATTAAATTTTTCTTTTAAAACTAATTGTTTTCCATCCCATTTACCATTTAAATCAGCATTAAACTGTCTTGTAACTTTACCCGATCTGTTTTGTAAAACACCCCATGCCTTAACATTTCCACTTAAATATTCTTCAATTATTAATCTCGGCTCTTTATTTTTAAAATCTTCTGGTTTCATAGCACTATTATTTGAACAACTTGTAATTAAGAAAGCACAAATTATCAATAAAATAGATTTAATTGTTTTTATATTTTGCATAAATGTCCTTTTATAAGTTATTTGTTTTGCAGTGAAAATTGAATTAGATCTATATTCTTTGATTTAAAGCCAGCTTCACAATAAGATAAATAAAATTCCCACATTCTCTTAAATTTTAAATCAAAACCTTGATTTTTAATTAACTCCCATTTTTTGATAAATTGATTCCTCCAAATTTCTAAAGTATCAGCATAATGATCTGCATATGAGATATATGAGTTAATTGTAAGTCCATTATCTGAAACATATCTATTTATGCTGTTTTTATTAGGAAGAAATCCTCCAGGAAAGATATATTTTTGAATAAAATCTTGTTTATTTTTATATCTATCAAACAAATTGTCATCAATTGTTATTGCTTGAATAGCTGCTTTACCACCTCCTGATAAATTATTTTTAATTGTTTTAAAATATCCATCAAGATAATTTTGCCCAACAGCTTCGATCATTTCTATTGAAGCAATAGAATTATATTTCCCCTGTAAATCTCTGTAATCTTTAATCTCAATATTTACTTTTTCATTTAAACCACATTTGTGAATTCGCTCTTTGGCATATTCAAATTGTTTTTTTGAAATAGTAATGCAATCAAGTTTTACGTCATATTTTTTACCTAAATACTCAGCAAAACCACCCCACCCACAACCAATTTCTAAAACTTTATCACCATTATTCGGTTTAATAAGATCAATTAATTTTTGATATTTATTGTTTTGTGCTTCAGATAAGTTTTTTGAATTTTCATTAAATATAGCACTCGAATAAGTTAAAGTATCATCAAGCCATAGTGAAAAAAATTCGTTTCCTAAGTCGTAGTGCTTAGCAATATTCTCCTTACTCCTACTCTTGGTGTTTTTAATGATTTTATTTTTTATAAAATTAATTAAAGGAATATCTAGTAAACCTGAAAACCTATGAATAATTTTTATATTTCTTGCAGTAAGTTCAATCAAATTTGGGAGGTTGTCTGTTTCAAATTCACCTCTCATATAAGACTCAGCAAAACCAACACTTCCACCACGTATTAAATTATAATTAAAATTTGGTTTTTTAATAATTATATTAGCACTAAGTGGTTCTTGTTGATTTCCAAACTTGTGAAGTTCTCCATCAAAGGTTTTAATCTTTAGATAACCATAATCAATCTTACTCAAAAAATTAAAAACCAATTTATCTGATATTTTATTTAAAAACATTAATTCTCAACTGTTAAATTATTTTTAATATTAAATTTTTTTTTGACTAATCTTATTCCTTTTAACCATAATTTGAACGCTTCAAAATGTATCGCAGAAATAATTTTTAAAGTCATTAAAGGATGTTTTAGATAAGATTTGATTAATTGTGAACTATTTAGGTCATCTCTTACACCATCTTGAGAAGCAAACAAAATCTTTCCATCTTTATCATATTGATCAATAATTATGGATAATTTATCTCCTGGTTTTAATATTTTAAAAAAGTACTGACAGTCCATTTCAATAAATGGAGATACATGAAATTTCTTTGAGCAATTATTCTTTATTAAATTATTTTTATTATCCACCCTAAATACATAAGTATGTTGTTCTCCAAAAGTATTTTTTACTTCATATAAAATTGATACCAACTGTTCTTGATTGTCGTAAACAAAAAAAATACTAAGAGGATTAAATACGTATCCCAATATTCTTGGGTAACACAAAAGTTTAATTTTAATATTTTCTGAATTAATATTATTTTGTTTCAGGTTTTTTTTTACCCATTTGGTAAGTGATGAACCATCTCGTTCTCCATGATCTTTTTCTTGAAAACTGATTAAATTAAAACGATTTAGTGAAAAAAATCTTATTTTATCACTTAATATCTCAAGTTCAGATAAATCTATCAACAATGAAAAAACTTTATATTTAAAGAAATGCTCTTTAGGTTTAAATCGTTTATGGATTACTGTTCCAGTATATATACAAGAGTTAATCATTAAGGTTATTCAGCATTTCAATTGATGATTTTATTCCATCTTCATGAAATCCGTAACCAAAATAACTTCCACAAAAAAGTAGATCTTTTTGATTTTGTAATTTAGAGAGCTCGTGTTGCGTATCTAATGCTTTTTGATCATAATATGGATGAGTAAATCTAACTTTTTTAAGTATTTTTGACTTATCAATCTCAAAATATGGATTTAAGGTCAAAAAAATATCTTGTTCACACTTTAAATTTTGTAACAAATTTAACCAATAACTAATTGAGTTCTTTTCAACATTTTTATCGTTGATAGATGAATTCCAAGAACTCCAAGCTTTTTTGTTCTTAGGCATAGCTCTAACATCCGTATGAATATACGCGATATTTTCTTTATAGCTAAAATTAGATAGAATTTTTTTCTCGTCCTCTGTTGGATTATCAATTATTTCTAAAGCTTCATCTGCATGAGTTGCTATGACTACTTTGTCATAATCAAAAAACTCACTTTGCCCTCCATAGTATAAGTCAATACCTGAGGGCTTTCTTTTTAATTTTTTAACTTTATAATTTTTATAATGCTCACCACTAATGTTTGATATAATGTAATTTACATAAGTTCTGCTTCTATTTGATACCGTATACCATTGAGGTCTGTTTTTTAATTTAAATAAACCATGATTTTGGAAAAATTTTAAAAAAAAATTTATTGGCATCTTACTTGCTTCTAATGGGGGCATTGACCAAATAGCTGAAACCATGGGAATTATATGGTAATCTATAAATGGTTTTGATAATCTATTTTTTTTAAGATATTCACCTAACGTTAATTTTTCTTCTGAGATACTTTCTTGATCACTTTTTTTATAAAATTTAATTATATCAAAGAACATTTTTAAAAATTTTAAATTAAACAAATTTAATCTATTAGAGAAAATACCACTTATCCCTTTTCCACAATATTCAAAATTTGTATTATCAACTGAAACTGAAAAAGACATGTCACTTTTTTCAATTTCAATATTATTTTCTTTAAAAAATTTTATTAAATTTGGGTATGTTTGAAAGTTAAATACAATAAAACCTATATCAACAGAGACTTTTTTTTCTCCAAAAGTAAGATCAATGGTATGTGAGTGGCCCCCAAAACGGTCTTCTTTTTCAAAAAGATCTACATGATGTTTTTTGGATAAATAGTATGCAGCACTTAAACCAGAAATACCTGAGCCGACAACAGCAATTTTCATTAATTTTTATGCTGCATCTTCTTTAAACTCATCCATACTTGGACAAGTACAAAAAATATTTTTATCTCCATAAACATTGTCTACTCTTGCGACTGGAGGCCAAAATTTATTTGTTTTCAAGAATTTTGCAGGATACGCTGCTTGCTGTCTAGAATATTTGTGTTCCCATTCATCTGACGAAAGTTCAATATCAGTGTGAGGTGCATTTTTAATTGGATTATCTACTTTATCAAATTTACCCGACTTAATCATTTCTATTTCCGTTTTAATATTTATTAAAGTATCACAAAATCTATCTATTTCTGGTAAACTTTCACTCTCGGTAGGCTCTATCATCATTGTACCAGCAACTGGCCATGACATTGTTGGTGCGTGGAACCCATAGTCTATTAATCTTTTTGCAATGTCTTCCTCACTCACACCCGTTTCACTTTTAATTGATCTAATATCAATTATACATTCATGGGCAACATTCCCATTAGTACCTTTGTATAAAATTGGAAAATGGTCTTTTAATCTATGAGCTATATAATTGGCGTTTAAAATGGCAACTTCTGTTGCTAATTTCAAACCTTGAGATCCCATCATTTTTATATACATCCATGAAATAGATAAAATACTTGAACTACCCCAAGGTGCTGCAGAAACTGCGCCTATACCTGTTGCAGGACCACAATCTTTAACCACTGGATGATTGGGCAGATAAACTTGTAAGTGTCTTTTGCAAGCAATTGGACCCATTCCTGGTCCTCCACCACCATGTGGAATACAGAAAGTTTTGTGTAAGTTTATATGACAAACATCTGGACCAAAATTTCCAGGTTTTGCAATACCTACGAGCGCATTTAGGTTTGCACCATCCATATAAACTTGACCACCATGTTTATGAATTAAATCACAGATATCTGATATTTTTTCTTCAAAAACACCATGTGTTGATGGATATGTAACCATCAAAGCTCCAAGATTTTCTGAATGTGTTTCTGTTTTTTTCTTTAAATCTTCAAAATCTACATTCCCTTCTTTATCACAATCAACTACCACAACTTTCATTCCAACCATTTGTGCACTTGCTGGATTTGTTCCATGTGCTGAGCTAGGTATTAAACATATATTTCTATTTTCATCACCTCTGTCTAAGTGATATTTTCGTATTACCATTAATCCCGCATATTCACCTTGAGCACCTGCATTCGGCTGAAGCGAAACTCCAGAAAAACCAGTGATTGATCTTAGCCAATTTTTAAGATCAGTGAACAATTCTCTATAACCCTCCATCTGTTCAACAGGCACAAACGGATGAGGCTCAGCTAATTCTCTCCATGAAATAGGTATCATTTCCGCAGTAGCATTTAATTTCATAGTACATGAGCCTAGTGCAATCATGGTTCTATTAAGAGCTATATCTTTATCTTCTAACTTTTTAAGATATCTAAGCATTTCTGTCTCTGAATGATATAAATTAAAAACAGGGTGTTCTAAATATTTAGAAGTTCTAATTAAATTTTTTGGTAAATTTACTAAATTTGCTACAGGATCTTCTTTTTTAATTGATTCTGCAGCATTAAAAATTTTTAGTAGCTGGTTTACTCTATAAACATTTTTTCTTTCATCGAAAGATACGGACAACATTTCTGAATTTACTTTTCTAATATTAACTTTTTGATTTAAAGCATTTTCAAAAATCTGATCAGTCTTTTCTTTAGTGATAATAGTTACATTATCAAAAAAGTAATCTGAATATAATTCATATCCAGATTGTTTAATTTTATCAGCAAAATTTTTTGCTAATTGAGATACTCTTTCAGAAATATTTTTAATTCCATCTGGACCATGGTAAATAGCGTATGCTGCTGACACAATTGCTAACAAGGCTTGAGCTGTACAAATGTTGCTTGTAGCTTTATCTCTTCTTATATGCTGTTCTCTAGTTTGTAACGATAATCTGTAAGCTTTATTTCCGTGTCTATCCACTGAAACTCCTACTAATCTGCCAGGTAAGGATCTTTTATATTCATCTTTTGTTGCAAAAAATGCTGCGTGAGGTCCACCATAACCCATCGGAATTCCAAACCGTTGAGAACTACCCACAGCTATATCAGCACCTAGTTCTCTTGGTGTTTTCAACTTAGCAAGTGAAAGTAAATCGCATGCAAGTATCGCTTTACCATTCTTTTTATGGATTTTACTTATTGACTCACTTGGATCTTTGATATCACCTAAAGTTCCAGGATATTGTAAAATTCCACATACAACATCTTCTTTTAAATTATCTAAAACTTTATCTTCATTTCCAACAAGAACTGTGAGCCCCATAGGTTCTGCCCTAGTTTTTATCAGATCAATTGTTTGCGGATGACAATTTTCTGATACAAATACTAGTTTGCAATCGCTTTTATTTAATCTGTAACTCAAACCCACAGCTTCAGCAGCAGCTGTACTTTCATCAAGTAAAGATGCATTAGCAATATCCATACCAGTAAAATCGACAATCATCTGTTGAAAGTTTAGTAACATTTCTAACCTACCTTGTGCTACTTCAGGCTGATAAGGTGTGTATGAAGTATACCACCCAGGATTTTCTAATATATTTCTTAAAATCACATAAGGTGTGTAGGTTCCATAATAACCCATACCAATAAAATTAGAGTAAATCTGATTTTTTTTTGAAATCACTTTTAATTTTCTTAGCGCTTCATATTCTGAATTCGACTCGCCAATATTAAGTTCACCTTTAAACTGTATTTTTTCTGGAACAGTATTTTTTATAAGGTCATCTAAAGAAGTATATTTAAGTTCACTGAGCATTTTTTTTTGATCTTCTTCAGACGGACCAATATGCCTTCTCAAAAAATCTTTTTGTGAATTATGTAACATTAACTAGAACTCTCCTTTGCAAACCTATCATATTCCTCTTTATTCATTAAACTATCCAACTCAGAAATATCTTTCATTTTTAATTTAAAAAACCAAGCTGCACCCTCAGGATCCTCATTTATTTTTGAAGGATCATCAACAATTGCTTGGTTTATATCAACAACTTCCCCACTTACAGGTGTATAAACGTCACTTGCAGCTTTAGTAGATTCAACTACTCCAGCAGTTCCATCTTTTTCAACATTTGAGCCCTTCTCAGGTAATTCTGCAAATACTATATCACCTAGCATTTCAGTTGCATGTTGAGTTATACCAATTGTGGCTACATCTCCCTCTAAAATAATCCACTCATGTTCTTTTGAAAATTTAACTTCACTCATTAATTTGCTCCTTTCACGTAACTTTTTTTATAAAACGGTAACTTACAAATATTTGCTGGATGTTTTTTACCTCTTACCTCTAATAAAATTTTAGTATCAATTTTAGAAAATTCTTTATCAACATATCCCATTGCTATTGGACCATTAATACTTGGACCAAATGTACCACTTGTAATTTCTCCAATTGGTAATTCAGTTTCATTAAAAATCTTAGTCTTTTCTCTAGCGATTAATCTACCTTCAGGTTTAATTCCAACTCTTATTTGTTTGGCACCTTCCTTAATTTGGTTAATTATTTTATCGGAACCAACAAAACCTCCATTCGACAATCTTTCCTTTGATATTGCCCATTTAAGGTTTGCCTCTACTGGAGTTTTATTTAGGTCTAATTCATGACCATATAAGCATAATCCCGCCTCTAATCTCAAAGTATCTCTTGCTCCAAGACCAATTAGTTCTGCACCCTTCTTAATTAAGCTTTTTGTGAATTCTTCAGCTAAATCATTTAGAATGGATACTTCAAAACCATCCTCTCCTGTGTATCCTGATCTAGTAACAAATAACTTTTGACCATTATAATCAAACCAGTCACCAGTCATAAAAGTTAAGTTTTTAACCCCATTTATGGTTTCATTTAAAATTTCAACTGCTTTTGGACCTTGTATTGCAACTAGTGCTCTATCATTACTTAGTTCCATTTTATATTTTTTAGACAATATGTTGCTTAAAATTTCAAAATCTTTTTCTTTGCATGCAGCATTTAAAATAATTAAGTATCCATCTTCCAGTTTGGTAATTATAAGATCATCATAAATACCTGCCTCTTCGTTCATGAGAAAACTATACTTAGAGCAATTTTGTTGAAGATTTTTTAAATCTAAGGGAAAAATTTTTTCAAGATCGGATGTTAGATTTTCATTTCCATAAATAAATAATTGACCCATATGTGAAACATCAAAGATACCAGCATGAGATCTTGTAAATTTATGCTCTTCAATAACACCTTTACTGTATTGAATTGGCATCTCATAACCAGCAAATTCAACAAACTTAGCTTGACTATCTTGATGTAATTTATTTAAAGATGTTTTTTTAATTTCCATACTAACTCTATCGTACCCATCTGTATATTTGCCTGAGAGTTTTACTCCTTCGGCGAGAATCTAATCTCTTTCCAGAGTTAATATGTTACGGTCCTTTTACCTGAGAGTTTCCTGGGTGGTTGCTCCTTCGGTGCCACATTAAATTGTGATCTCTCCCGTTAAGAAATATTCTATCATATATTAACCAATGTCAATATTTTAAGCAGTCTTTTTTTCTAAGGAATAAAGATTGTAAAATTGAAGTAATACTGCAAAAATTACAATTGCACCTCCAATAATCACTATAAATGGAGGCTGTTCATTAATAAACATCCATGCCCAAAGCGGCCCTAAAACTGCCTCTGTCAACATTATGATTCCAACCATAGCAGATGGTGTTCTTTGAGCACCAATTGTAATTAAAATAAATCCAAATCCTAATTGCATAAAACCTGCCAAGAAACCTAAAAAAATATCATGTGCAGAAATTAGAATTTTTCCAGACATTAAAAACCCTATGGTTAGAGCAAATACCCCAGCAATAAATTGTGCAGGCACCATATCTACATTAGGATATTTTCTTACAACTAATATTAAAACTGCAAACGAAATTGGCATTATAAATGCAGCAATATTTCCTGTCATTTGACCAGGAGATAAAGAGTTTCCTACCATCAACAGGATACCCGAAATTGCTAATATTATAGAAGTGAGTGTGATGACTGAAATTTTTTCCTTTAAAAAAAAATATCCAAAAATTGCTAAAAAGATTGTTTGAGTTTGAATAATGAAATTAGCATTTGCAACAGTAGTGTTATACATCGCAAAAACGTAACCGCAAAAACCAAACGATAAAACAAAACCTCCAATAAATCCTGGAAAACCTAAATTATAGAATGAACGAAATACTTGTTTTTTGTAAGTTATGATTAAGTAAAGACTAATTATAATTAGAAAAAAAACAGTTCTCCAAAATAAAATTTGCCAAAGAGTTGCTCCCTCAAAAGATTTTACTATTAATCCACCAAAGCTTAAACTACATGCACCCAGAAATACTAATAAGGGTCCTGGTAATTTTCTGATTATATTCATAAAATTTGATTAAGTAAATTTTTTGTCTCCATTTCATACAGTTTAAATAAAGTTTCTGCATCTGATAATTCTATTTCTTGAAACTTCACTTTCGAACCTGGTGCTAACTGCACTAAGCGATCATAATCAACGCTAACTACAACACCTATTTTTGGATAACCACCTACTGTGCCGTGGTCTGATAGCATAATTATTGGATTACCATCAGCTGGTACCTGAATAACACCCTTGACCAAACCCTCAGACTTAATATTGGTATTTACAATATTTTCAATTTTTGGCCCTTCAAGTCTCATCCCCATTCTGTCAGATAACTTTGAAACAATAAATTCTTTTTCAAAAAATATTTTTTTTCCCTCATCTGAAAAATAGTCAAAATTTGTTCCTTTAATAACTCTTATATTTTCAATTTTATTGTTTATATAATTTACATTTTTAAGTGTCTTGTCAGAATTGATTTTTAATAGATTAATCTTTTGTCCACTATCTAATTTCTTTCCATTATTTGAACCAATATTTGCTTTGGTATTTATTGAACAACTATTCCACTGAAATTTAAGATCAATTTCAGACCCTATTGCAAAGTAACCATAAACAGATTTGTTCGTAGAAATTATGTTAATTTCATCGCCATTTTCTAAATGGTAGCTATGATAACAATCACCATCAATTTCATAATCTTTTTTTTTGATTTTAAAAATTACATCTCCAGTAATTACAAAATTTAATTGATCACCTGTATATCTCAAATGTGGGCCCTGATAAGCAAATTCAATAACAGGAGCAGTCAAATGATTGCCAACTAATTTATTTGCTAAAAGGAAATTTCGGTTGTCCATTACACCACTAAAAGGAATTCCAATATGATATAAATTTTCTCTTCCTTTATCTTGGAAGGTTGTATTAATGCCACCCCTTAATATTTCAAAATAATTACTTGTCATTACTACTCTCATATTCTTGTCGTGAAATTTTTTTAAAAACGATTGTATCTCCAGGATTAATTAAATTTGGATCTCTCTCTTTACTATCGTCAAATACTTTTAGAGGAGTGTTTCCAATTATATTCCAACCGCCTGGGCTATCAAAAGAGTAAATATTTGCAAATTGTTCAGTTATACCGACTGATCCCTGGGGTACTTTTACTCTAGGAGTTTCTAATCTTTGAGTTCTTAAATTTTCATCTATATCTCCCAAAAAAGGCATTCCAGCAATAAAACCTGTCATATAACAAAAATACTCTTTATCAAAAAACTTTGTCAAAATTTCCTGATAACTTAAATTTAATTTTTTTTCTAATCTACTTTTATCTAATGCGAAATTTTCCTCACAACAAACAGGTACTTCAATTTTTTTATTATTTTTGTTCTGTTCAATGGTTGTATCTAAGTTTTCAATTTTATTTTTAATTTCACTAAAAGTGGTAACTCGAAGATCAAATGAAATAATTAATTTATTATATGATGGAGTAAGGTTGTTTATTCCTTTAATTTTTTTTTCTCTAATAGTATTGAAATATTTTATTACTTCTAAATTCGTTGCTTTATTTACCTGTATACCAAAGTCACAATACAATGCTGCGTCACCAAGATTTGATATATTTTTTAACATGCCATGTTATACTTCAACAATTAACAGTATGGAAATTAATATAAATTGTGATTTAGGTGAAAAATCAAAACACCATTCAAATAAATACGATCCAGATTTACTTGAAATAGTAAATTCTGCTAACGTTGCTTGTGGATATCACGCTGGAGACAGTCAATCTATGAATGAAGTAGTCCAAATATCAAAAAAAAATGGAGTTAGTATTGGTGCTCATCCATCATTCAATGATCCAGAAAATTTTGGACGTGAAAGGATGAAATTATCATCTGTTGAAATAAAAAAACTAATTTTTGATCAATATGAAATTCTTCAAAAAATTGCTCATAATCATGGGGAAACCGTTACTCATATTAAGCCTCATGGAGCATTAAATAATATGGCATGTGAAGATATCAACTTAGCAACGACTTTAGCAAGTGCAATAAACGAAATTAGTAAAGATTTAATATACTTAGTTCCAACTGGTTCAAAAATGGAACAGGCTGCTAAAAAATTAAATATGAAAATTGCATGTGAAATTTTTGCAGATAGAAATTATGAGGATGATGGAAACTTGGTCTCGAGAAAAAAACCTCACGCTTTGATAACTGATCCAGTACATGCAAAAAAACATGTTTTATCAATGGTTAAAAATCAGTCACTTAATTGTCACAGTGGAAAACAAATACCTTGTGAAATAGACTCTATTTGCATACATGGAGATAATAAAAGTGCTTTAGCTACAGCTAAGTCTATAAAAGACAATTTGCTAGATAATGGACTTATATTAAAACCTTTAAACCATTTGGAGAAATTTATTTAATGTTAAAAAATTTTTATATAATTTTATTTTTATTACTTTTTACTGCACACTCTTTTTCTGCAGGATCTGATCCTAAACCGGCTAAAGTTAAAACTGATTATTCCAAAGCCGTAGACTCTATAAAATTTGCCAAAAAATATGAAAAAAAAGGTAAATTAGAAAAAGCTAAAAAAAGATATGAAAAGGCTCAAAAACTTCTTTTAAAATCAAATAAAGAAAAACCAAATCAACCTGACACATTAAATTATTTGGGTTTTACTACTAGAAAACTTGGAGATTATGAGAATGGTGAAAAATATTATCTAATGGGTCTGAAAATTGATCCAAACCATACAGGAATTAACGAATACTTAGGAGAACTTTACGTTACAACAAACAGATTGGCCTTAGCTAAAGAAAGGCTAAAAGTATTAGAAAGCTGTAATTGTGAAGAATATTCGGAATTAAAAGATATTATAGATGGTGTAAAAGAGTCAAAATATTAATTTACACATTATTTAAATAAAAATACATACAGCCCAAGTTGAAATATTAAAAAATTAGACTAATATAATTCTATTTTGATCGAGCAATCCATAATTTTATTACAAATAATCTTTATAGATATAATTCTTGCTGCTGATAACGCAATCATAATTGGATTAATAGCTGCAAATTTTGTTCCTAAAAATCGGAAAAAAATTATTTTGTGGGGTGTTGCTGGCGCTTTAGTTTTTAAAGTTATTTTTGCAGTATTTGCTACATACTTGTTTAAGTTTTATTTCATTAAAATTTTAGGAGGCCTATTATTAATATGGATTGTTAATGATTTAAGGAAAGATTTAGTTGAAATTAAAAAGGAAAAGAAATCTCCTACCAAGAAATCAAAAGAACCTTCTTTTATCAAAAGTGTTTACAAAGTTTTATTTGCAGATATTACAATTAGTTTTGATAACGTAATTGGAGTAGTTGGAGCAGCCAAAGGTTATTTTGGTTTCATGATTTTTGGATTAGTTTTATCTGTAGTTTTAACAGGTGCATTAGCCACATATATGGCAAAATATATCCAACAGCATATTTGGATAGCCTATGTCGGTTTAGTATTTATTTTAATTGTTGGTCTTCAATTAATTATTGGTGGACTGGTAGATTTAGAAATTCTAAATATTAATGAAGAATTTAAAAAATATTTTTAATTAATAAGAGTGTTTTTTTAAAGGAAATTTCTTACTTTTCACTTCTCTCGCATAAGTTGATACAGCTTTAGCAATCTCTTTTCTGATGTTCGTGTATTTCTTTATAAATCTAACATTAATTGGATTTAAACCAATTAAGTCATCAAAAACTAAAATTTGCCCATCACAATTATTTGAGGCTCCAATGCCGATGGTTGGGATTTTGATTTGTTTAGTAATGGCCTTTGCTAGCGAGCTTTCTATGCATTCTAATACCATCGAAAAAACACCTGCAGTTTCTATTAATTTTGCTTCTTTTAAAATTTTTTCTCTTTCGTAATTTTTTTTACCCTTAAACTTAAAATTCTTAGCTGATTGTGGAAGAAGTCCCAAATGACCCATAACAGGAATATTATTCTTTACTAAATTTTTAATAATTTCATAAATTTTTTTTCCACCTTCTAATTTTAAAGCATCACATTTAGTTTTTGACATTATTTTTTTTGCATTCTTAAGTGCCTCTTTGGAATTTCGATAAGTGTTATAAGGCATATCAACGACCATCAAACTTTTTTTAACTCCTAGTCTCACACTTTTAGAATGTTCGATCATTGTATCTAATGAAACTTCTCGTGTTGATTTGTAATTATATAAAACAGACCCAAGCGAGTCACCAACAAGAACTATATCACAGTGGTTATCGATAATCTCTGCTACATTTTTAGAATAAGCAGATAAACTCACTATTTTAGTTTTATTTTTTTTTCTAATTATAGATAATATTTTTTTATGCATTGGCTTACCAAGAGCCAGAATTCTCCATAGAAACCCAAGGTTCTTTAGGCTCTAGGTTTCCTTCTTGAAGAATTTCAATAGAAATCTTATCTGGAGATCTAACAAATGCCATGTGACCATCTCTTGGCGGTCTATTTATAGTATAGCCCATATCCATTAATCTTTTGCAAGTTTCATAAATATTATCTACACGGTAAGCGAGATGACCAAAATTTCTTGAGCCTTCTCCCAATTCGTCTCCATCCCAATTATAAGTTAATTCAATTTCTGCTTTATCATCATTAGGTGCAGCAAGAAAAATAAGTGTATATCTTCCCTTTTCATCTTCCATTCTTCTTGTTTCTTTAAGACCAAGACCATCACAAAAAAATTTTAAAGACTCATCTACATTCTTAATTCTGATCATTGTATGTAAATATTTCATAGAAGTACTTTATAGTTTAAAACTACTCTAATTCAATAGTGCTTGGGGGTTTTGAAGTAACATCATAAACAACTCTATTTATACCTCTTATGTTGTTGACTATTTTATTAGAAATTGTTTGCATAAAGGACTTTCTAAATTCAAAAAAATCTGCTGTCATTCCATCTTCTGATGTAATTGCTCTTAAAAGACATAAATACTCATAAGTACGATTATCACCCATCACACCAACCGTTTTGACAGGAAGCAAAGCAGCATATGCCTGCCATATTTTATGATAAAGTCCATGTTCCTTTAATGCTTGTATAAAATAATAATCGGCTTCTTTTAAAATTTTAATTTTTTCATTAGTAATAATTCCTGGCATTCTAATTGCTAAGCCTGGACCAGGAAAAGGGTGTCTTGATATAATCTCTTTACTTAATTTTAATTCTAAACCTAATTTTCTAACTTCATCTTTAAATAAAAACTTTAATGGCTCTACAAGTTTTAAGTTCATTTTTTTTGGTAAACCACCAACATTATGATGAGATTTTATTTTAGAAGTTTGACTGCCAGTGACAGATTTACTTTCAATCAAATCGGGATAAAGTGTTCCTTGAGCCAAAAATTTTACATTTTTGATTTTTTTGGCATATCGTTCAAAAATTTTTATAAATAAATTTCCTATTATTTTTCTTTTTTTTTCCGGATCAGAAACATTTTTTAATTTTCCCAAAAATTCCTTTTCCGCATTTACATAAATAAGGTTTATTTTTAATTTCTTCTTAAAAGTTTGAACTACTTGAGTTTCCTCCTTTTTTCTTAAAAGACCTGTATTAACAAAAATACAATATAATTTCTTACCAACTGCTTTATTTAATAATTGAGCAACTACACTGCTATCTACTCCTCCAGATAAAGCGCAAATAACTTTATGGGTACCTATTTGATCTCTTACTTCAGTGATTAATTTTATTTTTTGATCTCTTGAAGACCAATTTCTTTTGATCTTACATATTAAAAATATAAAGTTACTAATTAATTTTTTTCCGTTTTCGGTATGAGTAACCTCTGGATGAAATTGTACTCCATAAAATTTTTTTAATTTATTTTCAACTATTGCGTATTTAGAATTTGTGCTTGAAGCAATAACCTTAAAATTTTTAGGTAATTTAGAAACTTGATCTGCATGGCTCATCCAAACTTCTTTGGTTTTTTTGGCACCATAGAAGTTTTTAGTTAATAGGCTATCTCTTTTTTTAAAAATGTTAGCTAATCCAAATTCACGATGTTTTGATTGTTTTACTCTACCCCCGTTTAATTTTGATAAAATTTGGTGACCAAAACAAATTCCTAAAATAGGTATATTCAATTCTAATATTTTTTTATCAAATGAGTATTTATTGATTTGGTAAACATTTAAAGGACCTCCAGATAAAATAATTCCTCTTACACTATGGTTAATATCGATAGTTCTAATTTTTTTATGACTTACAATTTCGGAAAAAACACCCAATTCTCTAATTCTTCTTGCAATTAATTGTGTGAACTGTGAACCAAAATCTATGATTACAACTTTATCCAGATTTTGATCAAGACTCATTTTTGGGGTCTATATTTTTTAATGACTCTTTAATTTCCTGATTTTCATCACATAAATTTTTACAAACTTTTGAAAATGTATCAGACAGATTTTTAACTTCGTCATAATTTGATTTTTCAATTGCTATTTTCATCATCATTAATATAGCTTCTTCATTGTCTGGTTCTATTAAAAGGGCAGTTTCTAAATTTAACTCCTCTTTACGCTGGTTTTCTTTTTGATTATAAATTTTGGCAAGGTATAAATATGAAGTAGCATCTTTTGGGTTAAAAACTATGTTTCTCTCAAATAGAAAGCGAGCATCTTCATACTTTTCTTTTTCATACAATTTTAAAGCTTTTTTGAAAAAATTTTCTTTACTAAATAATTGAGTATTAAATGAAAAAAATAATACAATTATAAATATTAATTTAAAAATTTTACTCATTAGTATTTACTATCACTTTTTATTACATCAACATTATGAACCATACTTTCATAAAAGCCTGCTTTGGTAATTTTAACAAAGTTAGGTTTGTTTCTTAGTCCAATAATATTTTTTGAACCTAAATATCCCATGGAAGATTTTAAGCCTCCAACTAATTTATAAATAATGCTACCAACGTCTCCTTTATACTTTACAAAACCTTCAACACCCTCTGGTACATATTTAGACATATCTTTTTGTTTATTTTGAAAATATCTATCTGCTGAACCTTTGTTCATGGCGCCTACAGAGCCCATTCCACGAAAGCTTTTAAAAATCTTACCCTTTTTTTTTATTAATTTTCCAGGAGTCTCGTCTGTTCCAGCAAATAATGATCCTATCATTACAGCATCTGCACCAGCAGCAAATGCTTTTGCTAAATCACCAGAATATTTTATTCCTCCATCAGAAATAATTTTAACCTTTTTATTTTTAACTCCATTTCTCACTGACAAAATTGCACTAAGCTGTGGAACCCCAATACCCGCAACCAATCTAGTAGTACAAATTGAGCCTGGACCAATTCCAACTTTAATTATGTCTACTCCTAATTTGATTAAAAATTTTGCAGCATCTGGTGTTGCAATATTTCCTGCACATAACGCAATTTTATTGTTTTTACTTTTTTTTATATATTTTATAATTTCTCCAACTTTTCTTGTGTGTCCATGTGCTGTATCCACTACAATTAAGTCCACACCTTCTCTAATAATTTCTTTTGCTCTATTAAATTCTTTATCTGACGCCCCTACGGCTGCTCCAACTTTTAAGGAATGTTTTTTAACTTTTCTAATTTCTGAAACTTGTGTTTTAATATCTAAATTTCTATGAATAACACCTATTCCACCTGCTTTTGCAATAGCAATAGCCATTTTACTTTCTGTGACTGTGTCCATTGCAGAGGACAAAAGTGGTATTTTAAGCTTTAGATTATTAGTTAATGAAACAGAAGTATCAGTCTCTGACGGTAGTATTTCTGAGTAATTCGGCGCTAATGTTACGTCGTCAAAGGTAAGTGCTTCTTTTATAGGAACCATGATCTTTTATATACGATTCCTTTCAAATTTAAAGTCTCTATCTAATTTTTCTACAAATTATAAAACTTTCTTTTGAATCTTTACGACTTGATTTAGGTTTAAAAACCTTTACTTCTTTAAAAAACTTTTTACCTTCTGCGACGATTTCGTTAAATGTTCCACCCATGAAAATTTTAGATATGAAGTAACCATTTTCTTTAATCATTTCTTTAGCAAATAGCATCGCTTCCTTGCACAACTCACCAGTTTGAATGGAGTCAATATTCTTTATTCCTGTAGTATTTACAGCCATATCTGACAAAACAATGTCTACTTTTGCATTTAAACTATTTTTAATTTCATCCTGTATTTTGCCTTCTGTAAAATCTCCCTGTATTTGAATACTATTTCCTATTGGTTCCATTTTTTTAAGATCGATTGAAATGAGTTTTCCATTTTTAATAACTTTTGATGAATATTGTGACCAGCTACCAGGTGCTGCGCCTATATCAATTACTGATAATCCTCCTTTAAATATTTTAAATTTTTCATCTATTTCAATCAATTTATAAGCTGATCTTGCCCTGTATCCATCCACTTTAGATTGTCTTACGTAGATATCTCTTCTTTGCTTATTAATCCAATTCTTAGAAATTTTATTTTTTTTCAATTAATTTATAAATCTTAAACTTTTGTTTAAAATTTTACCTTGGAGTGTTTTGACATCTATTTCGATTTCTTTATTTAATCTCATATCTTTATTGTCCTTCCAGATTCCTGCAGCAAGATGCATTATACCTATCTTGTAATTTGGCAAGTAAGGTTCCACAAAAGTATTATTCACTTCGTCGAATTTTGGTAAAAGATTACTAGTTATCCAGTTACAATTTAAAGGTAAAAATTCTGTTTCAACATTATCAATATAGACAGACATATTCATTGCAAGTTGCTCAGATCCAAATATATCTCCTCCTTTGAGGGTTCGTTTTAAATTCTCTTGCCATTTTTCCCACGTAGTAGATTTTTTTTCTAATGAAAAAACTCCAATATTAATATGTGGAGCAAATGCTAATTTTCTTGCTTTTTCATAACTAATTTTAGATTTAAGAGCATGTTTAAAATTTTGTGACTTTATAATTGCAAGCTTACCGAAAACCCAATTAACTCTAGAGGTAATTTTGTAACCAGGACCTATGGTTTGAGTAATTCCTAATTTCTCATTTTCGCATGCTTTAAAATATAGTTCTATAGCTTGCCAATCATTTACCCATGCATCACAATCAATCCAAAGATATTTTTCATAATCAGGGAAATATTTTGGTAGGAAGGCTCTAGAAACTTGGCTCTTTAACCATTCACGACCTTTGATTTTGTTATCTGGAACTTCTATATCCCATTCTGCAGATTTAATTTCATCTACTTTAGACGACAATTCACTTTTTTGTTGGTCAGAAAGTCCAGCATCTAAAATGCATATTGCAATATCTCTACTTTTTTCAAACCTTTTAATAGAATTTATTAATTCACTTAATAAAGGATAGTAGTTAGCATCAGCTAGTGAAACAATTACATTTTTTTTCATTACAAAACATCTTCAAGATCATCATCCTCATCTCTAAAATTTTGGTCCTCATTTTGTTTTTTTAACTTTTGATAATGGAAAAAACTTATAGGAAGCATTAATAAATAAACAATCGCGCTTATAGCAATTACATTAAAAGGATAGATCAAAAGCAGACCAAAAAATAAAACTATACCAAATAAAAGAAAAATTGTTGTTTTTCTTTGAATTACAATTTTCTTAAAAGAGTAACTTGGGAACTTACTTATTAACAGAAATGAAGTTGCAATAAAAAAAATTGGCACAACTATATCATAGTTAATTGGGATGAATTCAAAATTAGTCATACTGAATATCAATGGCGTCAAAACTAAAATCCCACCTGCTGGAGATGGTACGCCTTCAAAGAAGTTATCTCTCCATGAAGGTTCTTGACTAGAATTAACATTAAACCGTGCTAATCTTAGAGCGACACAAATTACATATATAAGACAAACTAACCAACCAAATCTTCCTAAGGTATTTAGTTTCCAAAAATACATTATAAATGCTGGAGCAACACCGAAGCTGATCATATCAGTTAAAGAATCTAGTTCTTTACCGACTTTTGAAGTCCCTTTAATTAATCTTGCAATTCGTCCATCTAATCCATCTATTACTGCTGCTAAGATTATGGCAACAATTGCAAATTCAAATCGTCCATCCAAAGCAAATCTTATTGAAGTTAACCCAATACAAACCCCAATTAATGTGAGCATATTGGGTAAAATTACTCTTGCTGTTTTTTTGTCAGTAACAACTTTAAAATTATTTTTTGGTTTTAACATAACTATTTTTTAGCCAATAAAGTCTCACCAGAGATTGCTGTTTGACCAACTTTTACTAAAGGTTCATAATTTTCATAATAAACATCTGCACGACTTCCAAACCTTATCATTCCAATTCTTTCACCTTGGTTTAGTTCTTGGTTCTTATTTGTTTCACAAACAATTCTTCTTGCTACTAAACCTGCAATTTGTACCACTATGATATCATTACCGTTCTTATCTTTTATCTTGTAATAGTTTCTTTCATTTTCTTCACTTGCTTTATCTAAAGATGCATTAAAAAATTTGCCAGGTTTATATAAAATATCTTCAACAGTTCCTGAGCATGGAGTTCTGTTTACATGACAGTCAAATACATTCATAAAAATACTAATTTTTTTAAATTTTTTATTTTCAAGACCAACTTCTTTTGGTCCATCTACTTCTTCAACTTTTATAATTTCCCCATCAGCAGGACTTACAAGATAATTATCATCACCTATAATAGTTCTGTCAGGGTCTCTAAAAAAATAATAAACCCATATCGTTAACAACAAACCAATCAGGCCTAAAAAGTTGTTAATGATTAATAAAATAATAGTTATGAACGCAGCAATAACTAAAAACTTATATCCCTCGGTATGAATTTTTGGAAATATCTTGGTAAACATATTCTTCTATTTGCTAATTTTTGATTAATATGTATATAAACCAATCAAATTCAATTAATAAGATAATTTTTATTTTAATGAGTAAAATCAAGGTAAAAAACCCAGTTGTAGAGTTAGACGGTGATGAAATGACTCGAATTATATGGGAGTTCATTAAGAATAAACTTATCCTACCATATCTTGATTTGGGAATAGAATATTACGATCTTGGCATGAAAAGCCGTGATAATACAGATGATCAAATCACAATAGATTCAGCAAATGCTATCAAAAAAATTGGAGTTGGGATTAAATGTGCAACTATTACACCTGATGAAGCAAGGGTAGAAGAATTTGACTTAAAGAAAATGTGGAGATCACCAAACGGAACTATCAGAAATATTATTGGTGGGACTGTTTTTAGAGAACCAATTATCTGTAAAAATATTCCAAAACTTGTCCCTTCTTGGACAGATCCTGTAATAATAGGAAGACATGCTTTTGGAGATCAATATAGAGCAACAGATTTTAAAGTACCTGGTAAAGGAAAAATGGAAGTTAAATGGACATCAGAAGATGGAAAAGATGAGATAAAATATGAAGTATTTAATTTTACTGGTCCAGGGGTAGCACTTTCAATGTACAATTTGGATAAATCAATTCAAGATTTTGCAAGATCCTGTTTCAGTTATGGGCTAATTAAAAAATGGCCAGTTTACATGTCTACAAAAAATACCATCCTAAAACAGTATGATGGTAGATTTAAAGATATATTCCAAGAAGTATTTGAGAACGAATACAAAGAGGATTTTGACAAAAATAAACTGACCTACGAACACAGATTAATTGACGATATGGTTGCGTGTGCAATGAAATGGAGTGGTAAATATATTTGGGCTTGTAAAAATTATGATGGTGATGTTCAGTCTGATACTATGGCACAAGGTTATGGTTCATTAGGATTAATGACTAGTACACTTCTTACTCCAGATGGAAAAATTATGGAAGCAGAAGCTGCTCATGGAACAGTCACAAGACATTATAGAATGCACCAACAAGGTAAGGAGACTTCAACAAATCCTATTGCATCTATTTTTGCCTGGACAAGAGGACTAGCACACAGAGGAAAACTTGATAGCAATGAAGAGTTAATAAAATTTGCACGAACTATTGAAAAAGTTTGTATTGAATGTGTTGAAAACGGAGCTATGACAAAAGATTTAGCAATACTAATTGGTCCCTCCAGCAAATACTTAACAACTAATCAATTTTTAGATGAAATTGATGGTAATCTTAAAGCAAAATTAAATTAAAGCCTTTAGTTTTTCAAAAGCATCTTCAATTTTTGATTGATCCTGGCCACCAGCTTGGGCAAAATCTTTTCTTCCTCCACCACCCTGACCACCAATAATCTCTGAACCAATTTTAACAAATTCAACAGCATTATAATTATTTGTTAAACTTTCTGTTATGCCAACAGCTATTCCAACTTTATCATCTTTGCTTGCAAACACTATTACAATACCCTCAGATAAATCTTTTTTTCCTTGATCAACCAATTTTCTAAGCTCTTTAGGAGGAAGATCATCAACTTTTTGAAGTCTTAATTTTATTCCATTAACATCTTGGTCTTTAATAATGTTTTTTGATTTGTCATTTAAAATTGAATTTACAGAAAGAGTTTCTAATTGTTTTGTTAAATTTTTAATTGAATTTTTTTGATCTGAATTATCTATGCTAGGTTTCCCTCCAAGCTTAATGATTTGCTGACTTAAATCTTTAATAGTTTCTTCATCTTTTTCAGAGGATAGCACTGAAAGTTTTTCTTTATTTTTCAAATAATCCTCTAATTGTTTATCTCTTAAAGCCTCTATTCTTCTTACTCCTGCAGCTATTGAAGATTGGCTGACTATTTTAAATTTTCCAATATCTCCTGTATTTTTTACATGAGTTCCACCACATAATTCTGTGGAAAAATACTTTCCATCCTCGTCTCCCATAGAAAGAACTCTCACTTCATCTCCATATTTTTCACCAAATAAAGCCAAAGCTCCGTTTTCCACGGCTTCATCAGGTGTCATTAACCTTGTTTTTACATCTGACTTTTTCGAAACCATATTATTCACAAATTTCTCTATCTTATCAATTTCATCATTTTGGATTGGCTTCATGTGACTAAAATCAAATCTCAATCTGCTAGGCTCTACAAGAGAACCTTTTTGGGTTACATGATCCCCTAATACTCTTCTCAAAGATTCATGTAAAAGATGAGTTGCAGAGTGATAAGCTCTAGTATCATCTCTCCTTTCAACGTTTATCTTCAATTCAACGCTATCATTAAGCTTTATAGATCCACTAACCACTTTCCCGTAATGTACAAATAGGTCTCCAAGTTTTTTCTGAACATCTGTCACCTCAAATTTAAATTCATTTGATACAATCTCACCAGTATCTCCTACTTGACCTCCAGACTCTCCATAAAATGGTGTTTGATTTACTATAATCATCCCCTCATCGTTTTCTTTTAGTTGATTAACTTCCTTATTTTTCTTTAACAAAGACAATACAACACCCTCTGCTTGATTTGTTTCATAACCTAAAAATTCTGTTGGCCCTAACCTATCTTTAATCCCAAACCAAATATCTTCAACAGCAGCATCTCCTGAACCTTTCCAATTTTTTTTTGCAAGTTCTCTACTTTCTTTCATTAAAGATTTAAACTTATCTGTATCAATGGACATTGATTTGTTTCTTAAAATATCTTCAGTAAGATCTAATGGAAATCCATAAGTGTCATACAATTTAAACGCCACCTCACCTGGTAAAACTTTATCAATTTTAGAAATTTCATCATTTAAGATTTTAATTCCTCTATCAAGAAGAACTAAGAATTTTTCTTCTTCCATTCTTAAAGTTTCTTTTATCAAAGACTCAGCTCTCACAAGTTCTGGATAATTTCCTGACATTTCATTTTTAAGTGTATCAAACAAATTATAAAAAACTGGTTCCTTAGATCCTAATAAGTGAGAATGTCTCATTCCCCTTCTCATAATTCTTCTAAGCACATAACCTCGTCCTTCATTTGAGGGTAAAACACCTTCTGCAATTAAAAAAGAGCTTGCTCTTAGATGATCAGCGATTACTCTGAAACTTGCAAGATTAGATTTATCTGATTTAACTTTTACAATATCTGAAGCTGAGTTGATTATTTTTTTAAAATGATCTGTTTCATAGTTATCATGTGAACCTTGTAACAAAGCAGCTATTCTCTCTAATCCCATACCGGTATCAACAGATGGTTTTGGTAAATTTATTCTTTTGTCTTTTGAAACTTGCTCATATTGCATAAAGACTAAATTCCAAATCTCAATAAATCTATCCCCATCTTCGTCTTTAGAACCAGGCAATCCCCCAGCCAAATGATCTCCATGATCAAAAAAGATTTCAGAACATGGTCCACAAGGTCCAGTCTCACCCATTGACCAAAAATTATCAGATGTAGCTATTCTAATAATTCGATCATCGCTAAAACCCGCTATTTTCTTCCAAAAATTGAAGGCTTCATCATCTTCGTGAAATACAGTTACATAAAGCCGGTCTTTATCTATGCCAAAATCTTTTGTGATCAAATCCCAAGCATAATGAATTGCTTGCTCTTTAAAATAATCTCCAAATGAAAAGTTTCCTAACATTTCAAAGAATGTGTGATGACGAGGTGTATAACCAACATTCTCAAGATCATTATGTTTTCCTCCTGCCCTAACACATTTTTGGGAAGTGGTGGCTCTTACATAATCTCTTTTTTCTAAACCTGTAAATACATTTTTAAACTGAACCATCCCAGAATTAGCAAACATTAATGTTGGATCGTTATTAGGAACTAAATTGCTAGACTCAACAATTTTATGCTCATTCTTTTCAAAATACTTTAAGAAAGTATTTCTTATTTCATTTAAGGTTTTGTCAGCCATATTTTTAAAATACAGCTTTTTAATTCTATGTCTAGATAACGATAGGGAAAAAAGGCGCTTAATTTAAGCGCCTTTTATTAATAAAGATGACCTATTAATTCTTTTTAGATGGAGGAGTAGCTTCTGCTTTTTCAGCCTCCTCTTTTTCAGCTACTTTTTTTTCTTTCTCAATTTTGTCAGGATCAAGCGGATTTCCTTCTATTTTCTTAGAAATTACTCCTGCTTTCTCTCTGATAGCCATTTCAATTTCTGCAGCAACTTGAGGATTTTGAGCTAAATAAGTCTTAGCATTTTCTCTACCTTGACCAATTTTCTCTCCTTTGTAGGCATACCATGCGCCTGATTTTTCAATTATATCTGCTTTAGAACCAAGATCGACGAGTTCACCCATCTTGCTTATTCCTCTTCCATACATCAAGTCAAATTCTACAACTTTAAATGGTGGAGCGACTTTATTTTTAACTACTTTAACTCTTGTTGAGTTTCCAATAATTTCATCTTTATCCTTAATGGCACCAATTCTTCTAATGTCCATTCTTACTGATGAATAAAATTTAAGTGCATTTCCACCTGATGTTGTTTCAGGACTTCCAAACATAACTCCAATTTTCATTCTGATTTGGTTAATGAAAATCATCATTGTATTTGTGTTGGAAATGGAACCAGTTAATTTTCTTAAAGCCTGACTCATTAATCTTGATTGAAGACCAACATGGTGATCTCCCATCTCTCCTTCGATTTCAGCTTTAGGAGTTAAAGCTGCAACAGAGTCGATAACAATTACTGAAATAGAGCCTGATTTTACTAGTGTATCAGCAATTTCTAAAGCTTGTTCACCAGCATCTGGTTGTGAAATCAATAGTTCTTCAGTATTAACACCTAATTTTTTTGCATAAACCGGATCTAATGCATGCTCTGCATCAACAAATGCACAAATTCCTCCAGCCTTTTGTGCTTCAGCAACAACTTGTAAAGCTAATGTAGTTTTTCCAGATGACTCTGGTCCGTAAACTTCAACAATTCTTCCTTTAGGCAATCCACCTATTCCTAATGCTAAATCTAAACTTAAAGATCCTGTAGATATTGACTCAATATCCATAGCTCTTTTTTCACCTAGCTTCATTACAGAGCCTTTTCCAAAATTATCTGTAATCTGAGCTATTGCAGCATCTAATGCTTTATTTTTCTCTTTGTTGTCTGCTTCTTGATCTTTAGTAGATTTAACTACTTTTAGGTTGTTTTTAGTCATATTTTGCCTTTTTTATTAAATTTTTTAACACTCGAATCATGAATTAAATGTACACATTTTGTTCTCATTGGCAATATATTTATTTTGTACCTCAAAAAGTCAAATAATTACTTAAGATTTAGATATTGGCTGTTTAAAAGTCCTACTGCTTTCAGGAGATTATATTGGGCCATAAGGTAGTTTTTCTCAGAATTTGCTAAAGATATTTGAGCAGAGAGCAATAATGCATTTGATTGAATAACATCAAGAGTATTTCTTGATCCTCTTTCATACTCTGCTGCAATTCCCTCATATGCTATTTGAGATGATCTGACCTGAATTTTTACAGAACTTAGGAAACTTTCTGAAGATTGCAAACTTGACCAGGCACTGGCAACATTAGTTTCATTAGTTCTAACAGCATCATCTAACAATAATCTTTTTCGTGTGGTTAAATTTGAGTTTTTATTAATAGTCGATCTTTTTTTTCCACCAGAATAAAAAGGCCAACTTAAAGTTGCTTTTAAAATATCTTGCTCTTTTTCATCAACAGTTGCACTTAGATCATCAGTATAAGATCTTTGCAAAGATAAAGATGCAGTTGGTTTAAGGTCAGACTCAGAAATTGCTAAATCTTTTTCAGACTTTTCAAGATCAAGTTTTGCAATTAAAATATCTGGATTATTTTGTTTAGAAAGATCTATTGCTTCATTAAGGGTACTTGGAATACCAACGATTGCATTTGAATTCTTTTGTAATTGGCTTGGATCACTAATTTTTCCAATTATATTTTCGTAGTTTAATTTACTTATTAATAAATCACTTTTTGACTTTACAAATTGAGCTTGAGCACCTGCAAGAGAGGATTCAGATTGTGCTAAGTCAGTATTTGTGATTTGACCTCTATCTCTTCTAATCTTGTCATTTTCTACTTGTCTAATTAAAAGATTTAAATTCTCTTCATTAATTTCGAGTGTTTCCCTTGTGTAAATTAAATTTGTGAAAGCATAAATTGCGCTGTGAAGAATGTCCTGCTCTTTTTTTACTAATTTGGCTTTTGCTAAATCTAAAGCTGTAGTAGTTTTCTGAAGTGTTTTGTTTCTTCCAAAATCCAATATTGTTTGTTCTAATTTAATTGAAGTTGTAAATGGATCAACATCACTGATAGTTGCATCTCCACCACTTTGATTGGTTAACTTATTGGTATCCTCAATACTTTTAGATCCGCTTAATGTAATTGAAGGTTTATAATCAGCCTTAGAAATATTTACATCTTCCTCTGACGCTTTAATATTTTCTCTTTCAGCATTTAATTGAATATTATTTCGGTAAGTTTGGTTTAATGCATCATATAAAGTAACTGAAAATGCATTACTAAAATAAAATAATGATAAACTAATTAGTAATAATATTTTTTTCATTTGGTTTTATATACAGCAGATTTAATTTGATGGTTATCATTTAAATTTAAAATTATTGAGGCATATTTAGGCGTATTCTTAAACATATTTTGAGTAATTCTTTGATAAGTTTGCATAAAATTAATTACATCACCTTTACTCATAATTTTATGGCTACTTTTATTCTTTGTTTTGAGCCATAGTTTTTTCTCCTGCTTTAATCGCCATTTTTGTAACAAACTGAAATTTTTTGCTTTTAAATAAATCATACAATTGAGTTGTGAGTATAGCTTTTTATATTTTGTTTTTAATTGCTGATTTACGTGATGTCTCCAAATAAGATTTTGATCACTAGTTTTTTCAAGAGAATTGATTGATTTTTTTAAAGTTTTATTTATCTCTGGTCTAGCACCAACACACCAACCTTCAAATATAATAATATCTGGTTGTTCATTAATATTATTCCAGTTTTTTTTAGGAAATCTATCATCTATAGCCTTATTAAAATTTGGTAATTTCAATTTTTTAAATTTTTTGTTTTTTGCTTTTTTAAAAAAATCTAACATCATCTTAATGTCATGAGTACCTGGTACGCCCCTCGTCATTAACATTGGGTGAATTTTTTTTGATAAATTTATTCTTTCTTTTCTTGTTTTATAAAAATCATCAATAGAAATTTTAAATACTTTCATTTTAAAGTATTTCTCTAATATAATTTTTATAATTGAGCTTATTGTAGTTTTACCAGTCCCTTGCCCTCCAGCTAAACCTACAAAGTAAGGTTTTTGTTTATTAGCTTTTTTTGCAATCCACAAACATATCGGGATCAAAAAAGACTTTATCATTTTCTCTTTATTTTTAAATTTATCAGTAGAGGTTTCTTGTGATTTAATAAATTTTATACAGTCGTTTTTTACCTTACTAAAACATTGACTTACCAATTGCATAAAGATTATTTTTTTTGGTCTAAAGGATGATTTTGTCCATCATTTATTGGAACTTCATTTAATTCAAATGTATCTATTTCATCAATACAGCCAACATTGAAACCTGTCATTGCTGGATTTATTCTTGGATTGTGATGGGTATAAATTCCACAATCAGAACAAAAGTAATGTTTCGCAATTTTAGAGTGGAATTGATAAAGTTTTAATTTATCTTCACCTTTTATAATTTTGAAATCTTCATTTTTTACCATCGACATAATCGCACCTTTTCTTTTACAAATAGAACAATTGCATTTAATTACTTTAGCTAGGTCTCCATCTAAATTAATCTCTGCCTCTACACTTCCGCAATGACATTTTAGTATTTTCATTTTTATTTATCCTTTATTTATAAATCTACTCTAAACATTATTTCATTTCTTTTTAGCATTGGCAGAGTAAATGGTGAATTATAAGAAGCCCTTATTGGAGGACTTAAAATTGCGATTTTATCTTTTTTAAGTTCTTCTTCCAGAATTTCTTTATTTTTTAAAAAATTTTTATCTGAAGATCGACCTGAATATTTAATCACTGCATAATATCCACCTTCTATAGTTAAAATTTTTATATCTGAATTGGATGGCTTAGGCGCATTATCTTTGTTGAATTTTGATGGCAAATAAAACTGCATTGTCATATTTCCGTTCTTAATTTCTTGGGTTACCGGAACAGTCATTTTAATTTCTTTTTTTTGCTCATTATTTCCTGAAATATAATTAAATAACTTTCTAAAACCATTACCCTGTGTTGTGTTAGTTTCTATCACCAAACGATCAAAATATTTTCTTATTTCATAGTTATTATTTTCATTTATTATCTCGTAATTTGCTTCTTCGTATGCCATGGTTTGAGAACTTAAGGTTAATATTGAAATTAAAATTAGTAAAATTTTTTTCATTTTTAATTATTTAAACTATCTCTGGTTGAAGTTATCCACAACCATACAAAATGTAGTTTGAATGTTCACCTTTTGATTCACTTTTGATTCAGTTACAGACTCAAAATACAACCTCTTGAGTGTATTGTATAAATGCGCTATAAATTAGAACAAAACAAGAACATGAAACTAACAATCCCTTATTATTTACATAAAGCAGGCGCTGGTTTTCCTTCTCCTGCCACTGATTATATCGAGGAAGATATTGATCTGAACATGCATTTAATAAGAAATGTTCCAGCTACTTTCATCATCAGAGTGCAAGGTAAGTCCATGGTCGATGTTGGAATTAATGACGGAGATTTATTGGTAGTTGATAAAAGTTTGAAACCAAAAAATTTTTCAACAGTGATTGCAAATGTTCATGATGAGTTAGTGGTAAAAACTTTGGTTCAAGAGCGAGATAAAAAATTTTTAACTTCTGGATCTAAAGAATTTGCTGACAGAATTTTAATTAATGAAGAGCAAGATATTTTTATTTGGGGGGTTGTAACTTATGTCATCCATTCTACGTACTAAAAAAATAGCATTAGTTGATTGTAATTCTTTTTATGTTTCTTGTGAAAGGTTATTCAATCCTAAAATAAGAAAAAAACCTGTTGTTGTTTTATCTAATAATGATGGTTGTATCATTTCAAGGTCTAATGAAGCAAAAGCTTTGGGAATTAAAATGGGTGAGCCCTACTTTAAAGGTAAAGATATTATTATTAAAAATAAAGTTGAGGTTTTTTCCTCAAATTATTCTTTGTATGGAGATTTATCTAGAAGAGTGATGCGAACTCTTAAAAGATTTAATTCAGAAATAGAAGTATATTCAATTGATGAAGCATTTTTAGATTTATCAAATTTTCCTGATGAAGATGTAGAAAAAATTGGTAAAGAAATTAGAGAAACTGTTTTACAGTGGACAGGTATTCCGACTAGTATCGGGATTGCCAAAACAAAAACTTTAAGTAAAGTTGCAAATCATATTGCAAAGAAAAAACAATCAGGAGTTGCTAGTTTAATTGGTATAGAAAACTTAGATCCTATTTTAGAAAAAGTTGAAATTAATGATGTGTGGGGTGTTGGCAGGCAACTAACTAAGTTTTATCAAAAGCATGGAATTTATAATGCTAAACAATTAAAAAATAAATCTAATACCTGGATCAAGAAAAGTTCAAATGTTTTAAGTTCAAGAACAGCAATGGAGCTTAGAGGAATTCCTTGTATAGGTTTGGAAACCACTACAACAAAAAGAAAAAGTTGTGTCGTATCCAGATCATTTGGAAAAAGAATTGAAACTTTTCAGGAATTAAAAGAAGCAGTTGCAAATTATTGTTTAAACGCATCTGAAAAAATCAGATCAGAATTATTAGTTGCAAAAGCAATTACAGTATTTGTTAGAACCAGTCCCTTTCAAAGAAACTTTGGTTATTATTCAAATGCAAAGACAGTTGATTTTCCAATTGCAACAAATAATAGTATTGAAATAGTTAAAACAGCAGTTTCAATTTTGAAAAATATATTTAAAAACGGTTACCGTTATCAAAAAGCAGGAGTGATGCTTACAGGATTATCTAATGCTAGTGATAAAACAAATTTATTTACATCCAAAAAAGACGAAAAAATAAATAGCTTGATGAGATCAATTGATAATACCAATCATCGATATGGAAGATCTACTTTAAGTATTGCAAGTGCGGGTGTTCATAAAAAGTGGAATATGAGAAGGCAATATTCCTCTAAAATCGATACAGCTGACTTTTATTGTTTGCCGACTATTAAGGGTTGATTTAATTAGCTTTTTTAATAAAAAGAGAGCATGCAAAATCAAGAAATAGTTAAAATAATAGAAAATCTTGGAGGAAGAAAAAATTATGAGGAAAAAAGAGCCTCTAAATTAGGATTTACTTCTCTTTATGATTACTTTGAAGATAAAATTTCAAAGAAACAAAAAGCTATTGAAGATGAGCAAAAAGAGTCAAAAGCTGAAGAACAACCAAAAGCTAATCAAAAAAGCTGTGGTTGTTGCTAAAATTCTAAAGTTTTTGAAGATCCATCTTTATAAGTAAATTCTACTTTCTTTTTTGAAATACTTTTTATTGACTTAAATCCATCATACTCATCAATAAATTCATTTAATTTTTTTCTACCTTTCTTGCTCATTTTTTTGCCTGGAGCATTTACACCTACATCAATAATTAACTCTGCTCCATTTAAAAATGCATTTACCCAAGCTTTTACTGGAGGACCACAAGTCATAGCTTCGGTTAACCAAATAGGTTTATTTACGTCTACACTTTTTAATAAATCTGCAAATTCATCCACCCAAAGTTCTTTATCACACTGTCCTTCTGGGCCGCTTATATGGTGAATATTTGCAATATCAAAATGATCTTTAATTTTTGGCAAAACAGATTTCCAATATTTTTTGTTTTCTGGAAACATACCTGCAGCACCAGCCATAACAATGACAGCATCTGGCTGTTTTTCTTTAATGACTTTAGAAGAAAAATTAAAAATTTCTATAAAGTCATCCTTACTTCCTTTAAAAAACATATTAAATTCAGGCTCATTCATTATATCCCAATATTTTATAGATTTAGTAAGTCCAGGCATATCATTTGATCCATTTCCATCATAACGATCAATTAACTTTAGAAGGAAAATTTTATAGTCATCCATGGAGCAAGGTTTACTTAAATATTTTGTAAACTTTTTTCCAAAAGGACTTCTTGCTTTTTTTCTTTTACAAGATTTTTGTTCCCAATTTGCATGGGGCCAAATAGTAGCTAAAATTGTTTGGTTATGTTCTTGTGCATAAAGAACATACTTGTCTGTCTCTTCCCAATTAAAATTTCCTTTTTCTTTTTCTATATGGTTCCAAATAAAAGGACCAGGATGAGGCCTGACCCATTGGCCATCTTTACCTCGCATTCTGTCATCTCGGATTTCTGTTAGCTCACCAAACCTTGATTCTGAAAAAGATGAATTAGAAAATAAAATTAAAATAAAAATAAAAAAAAAAAATTTTTTCATTATTTAATTAAGTCTAAATTAGTTCCCTGGACCGCCTGGATCACCTGGGCCTCCTGGTTCACCTGGGCCTCCTGGTTCACCTGGACCTCCTGGACCACCTGGACCACCTGGGCCCATGTCTCCTATTCCACCTGGACCTCCTGGACCTCCTAAATCACCTAAACCACCAGTACCTCCAGGGCCACCCATAGGACCCATATCACCTGGGCCTCCTGGACCTCCTGGACCTGCCATATCGCCCATAGGACCCATATCACCTGGACCTCCTGGACCACCAGCCATAGCTCCAGCCATAGCACCACCCATTGTTCCTGACATTCCTTCTTGCATAGCACCACCCATGGCTTTACCCATGTCACCATCGCCCATGCCTTCCATTCCCATTGCTGCACCCATTGCATGAGAACCCATAGCTGACGCTGCTACTCCTTGTGCCGCCATAGCTGATCCCATTGCAGCACCTGCTAATCCTCCTGCTCCTTCAGCTGCCATTGCAGCACCTGCTACATTTCCAATTGCAGCTCCAGGATCAACTCCAGTACCCATTGCTGCAGATACTTGACCTAAATTCATTCCGCCTTTCATTACAGAGCCGTCTAATCCTCCAGGTGTTCCACTCATTATGTCTCCTAATTTAGCACCCTCAGGACCTCCTACTAAACCCATACTAGCTGCCATTTCGGGATTCATTTGTGAGTTTAAATTCATTTCTCCCATTCCAATCATTCCACCACTCACTGCTGCTAGTCCCATGTCACCACCTTCCATTCCCATAGCTCCACTTAGTTCTTTCATTCCTTCAGCACCCATTGCAGCCATCGTTCCTTGATTAACCAATCCAACTTCCATCATGTCACCCATTTGACCTGCAGACAAATTCCCAGCCTTAGCCATATCTGCAACTCCTTGAATTGCTTTACTCCCTAGCCCAGCGACATTGGTTGACATAATTGTTGTTACATCCATACCTGCTATTCCAGCTGCACCCATACTTGCTACCATTCCAGGAGTTAAACCTGTTTGAACAGCCATATCAGATATTCCTAACTTATCCATTTCTCCAACTTCCATTCCAGTCATGTTTGCCATTGCCTCACCCATATCAGCTTTAGACATATTTTCCATGACGCCCCCCATCATGGTCCCTGCTGGATTATTTATATCTACAGCTTCTCCAACTCCTAACGCTGTCATTCCATCTGGTGGTGCCATTGCACCAGGCAGTCCTCCAGCTAAAGACGGTTTAGCCATAACCATCGCACCCATCATCATACCTGTTTCACTTATATTTTCTGGCATTTCCAAAGCTTCAGGCGCAGACATGTTGTTTGCAAATGAGTCTTCCATTTCCATTCCTTTTTGAATAGCGTTCTGTTCTTTTGGTGCTTTTCCAGAAATAGCCTGACTTATCATTCCAACTGTACCTGACATTGCCGAATTAATTCCAACCTCTGGATTTGCGAATGCTGTTGCTAAAGATTCAGCCACCTGCTCCATTCCTACATCGGCCATAACTTTTCCAATTTCTTTCATTCCTTCAATTCCATCCATACCTTTTGCCATATCAGTCATCCCTTGCATTCCAATATTAGCTTCCATATTTTTCATCATTTCATCTCCCATGCCCTTTGCACTCATTGTGGCTACAATAGCACCAGTCATAGTTTGTCCCATTTTACCCATTGCTTCTGGATTGTTAGCAAGTGTTTCTAGTGCAGCTGTAGCAGCTCCAACTGGAAGAGCATTTAATGCGCCAGCCATCATCGCTGGGTTCATTCCCATTTCTGCTACATTCATAGACGCAAAATCTGCTGGATTAAAATTTTCCATATCAAAATTAGCTGAACCAGTTATCGCCTCCATATCTACCATACCTGCTGTAGCCAATCCTTCCATTGCTACTCCCATTCCTATACCTTGAGAGTCTAAAGATCCCATCATCCCTTTTGCATCAAATCCAGCAGCGTCTAATGCATTCATTTGACCAGCCATTTTCTGTAAAGACACAACTTTTCCTGCCCCCATTTGACCAGCTATACTTGATAAAGCAGCCATCTCATCTGGAGAAAAATCTTTTGCAAAATCTATTCCTGACATATCAAGCGCTGTCGGATCCGGGATAGCTCCTAGGGCCATATCTGTTACACCTTCGACTAAAGACATCGCTTGAACAGCAGATGTAATATCCCCTTTAGATAAACTCTCAGTAGCAAATTCCATTGCACTTTCTGCTTGAGCTATAGATGCATCTAAAGCTTTACCTATGTCACTCTTAGCTTCTCCCAAAGCATCAGTTGCACCTGAAATATTTTGTACTACTTTATTTGCATCAGATGCTAATTGGTCTGCAGCTGCTTGAGCTGAGCTTCCTGCCGCCTCTGAAATACTAGACATTGAAACTATATCATTTGCTTTAGCAATTAAGTTAAAAAATAAAACAAATACAATTAAAATTTTTATTACAATTTTTAAAATCATCAATTACCTTCTTTTATTTTTTCTTGAGCTTTTATGGTAGCTGCTCTCTGAGCATTGACTTTGGCAGTAGCAATTTGTTTTTTTAGATTAGCTAAAACTGCTGCTCTTTCTGCGATTTCAGGAGTTAATTCTTGTTCTTTTTTTTTCTTTTTCTTTTTATTTTTTTTATGCGCTACATAAAGCATCTTACCAGTTGCCCAAAATTTTAAAACTGCTTCAGATGATTTTGCTTTTGGAGAGATATTCAAGCTCATTCTCATAGCTTCTCTTCCTTTTTTTAAACCTTCTAAAGTTTCTACCTTGGCATTTTTATCATTAAGCATTTCATTGTATAAAGCTTCAAAGTAGGCCATATCCCTTATCATATGGTGCTGATATTTATTTAGCTGTCCTTTACCTTTTACAAATCTTGCGTAAACTTTTGATCCAGCTTTTGCTTGTTTTTTTTTACTGGTCTTATCTTGTTTAGAAAACATTCCTTCTGGGTAATTTATTATTTCGTAAATAAATGCTTCTGGTCTTTCATTTTCAGGCCAATCTTTTAATTTTTCGTACTTTTTACAATACTTACAGTCCTTATCTTTTTTTTCTTTTGCTAGTAAATTTGTTGTCGAAAAAATTAAAATTGTAAAAACAATTATTGAAATAATTAACTGAAAATACTTTTTATAATTTAGGCCTGGCTAAACCTTTTCTATAATATCGCATTTAGGTTAAAGGATACTATTAATTTGAAATAATAAAAAGTGTTAAAAATCCACAAAAAATTGAATTTAAAAATTTAGATTCAATCTATGATTGTAGGTATGTAAACTCTAAAAAGTTTATTGAATTAAGCTTTGAACAGCTTATCTGAAAGATTTTGTAAATTTTCTCCCCAAAAAACATTTTTGGTAATTTTTTTAAAATCTAAATCAAATACAGTCGACATTGCTGATGCATAAATTGATCTAGCATCAATTGTAGAATTTAAATCTCTTCCTTCAAATAATTCTTTTCTTTTCAATCCAGGCCAATCTGTGTGTACTTGAGACTTTTTGACTAAGCCACCTGCCATTAAAACAGCTGAGCCATAACCATGTTCAGTTCCATTACCACTGTTCTGTTTAATAGTTCTACCAAACTCAGTTAAAGTTAAAATTAAAGTATTATCAAAAGCTTCTTTAGTCATTGATGACTTAAGCGATCTAACAATATTATCATAATCTGAAAGACAATCTGCATGAGCTCCATTTGTCCCCCCTTGCGCTGCATGAGTATCAAATCCATCAACCTCAAAAACAGCTACTTTAGGTCCATCAGATTTAGATAATTCATTAGCAGCGTTTGAGGCAAGCACCCAGCTTTCATCACTTGATGTGTTGCTTAATTTTCTTGTTTGAATTATCTCCAAGTTTTCACTTAATAATTTTTCATCATATTGTTTGTATGCTTCTTGAATTATTTTTAAAGTAGAAGGATAAGGTAATTTATGACCAACTGGAAAATAGTTATTATTCATTGGAACACCTCTTATCAACAAAGGCATCGGTAGCGCTAAAGCTAATCCATTTCCATTCAATCCAGCAATTTTCATACCTCGTCCAAGCCAACCTGTTTTTTCTTGGTAAGGTATTTTACCACCTGACTCCATTAAATTTTGTCCATCAAAATGTGATCTACCTGTATATGGAATATTGGTTGCATGGACAGCTGCACTTTGATTTTGATCCCACAAACTCTTAAATGTTTTTAATGCAGGGTGTAAATCAAAATCATTTGTTAATGACAAAGTTTTATCCAGATTAATCTTACTTCTGAATTTTTCAAAATTTTTATCACTCTTGATAGGTATTGCACATAAACCATCCATTCCACCTCTTAACATTATAACTACTAAATTTTTTTTTGTTCCAGAATTTGAGTATCCTGGAGCTCCAAAACCAGCAAAATACAAAGATGTTAATGCTGATGTTTTTAAAAAGTCTCTTCTAGTTATCTTCATGATTTTAAGAACTCCGGATGATTAAAAAGTAAAGTTTGTTTTTCAACAATTCTATTTTTTTGATCTAAATATTTCATAATTTTTCCTGGATTATCAAAGTTTTTTTGAACTATATTTTCATAATATTCATTATTATTATTTTCCATTTTTGAAAAAGAATGACTTAATTTTGCATACACAAGTCTTCTTATTAGCAGTTCTGGTGAGATCCATTCATCAGAATGATCAGGCCATCCATTAGGTTGTTTTGCTCTATAAGGGTGATGCCCCAAATTTCTTAAGAGCCTTTCAGGTGATCTTTGTTTTCTTGAAGGTTTTGTTCCTAACTCATAAGAGTCCATTAGGTCTGGTGATGGAGGCCACTGCAAATCACCAATTTTAGCAACTTGAATAAACCAATTTTCAGGAGTTTGGAATTTTTTAAATTTATTATTATTTTCAAATGCAACTTTTATTGCAGCCTTATGTATTTCGGGAAGAAATCCATCAGACTTTTTAAAAGCATCAATTATGGGTTGTTTCATTTCTTTTGTTGGTTCATTAGTGATTAAAAATTTACACAATCTATCTGCTACAAAGTCTCTACAATTTGGATGATTTACCAAATCTTTTATGACTACTGCTAAGCTTTTCTTGCCTCTTTTATATTCTTTTCCTAAAACATTTTTTTTACCTGGCTGATGATATTCACTATTAAACCAAACATTCCCTGTCTCTAATTGTGATTTGCTCCATCTTTGCTGCCAACCAGTCATTATGTAAGCAAGCTGAATAACATCCTCTTGTGTATAGCCAGCTTTTGGGGAAACTGTATGAAGTTCTAAGAGTTCCCTTGCATGATTTTCATTTATAGTAGCTGGTTCTTTTTTTCTTCTTCTCCACTCTTGACTAGCTGTTACACTTTTTGGTCCTGCACTTTCACTGTTATCCAGATGATGAATCATTGCCCATGAAGTAGTTGCATCATAAACCATTTTTTCAAAAGTCTGATTTAGGTTTGGTCTGATTATTTCTCGGTGATAAGGTCCTGTGGAATAATATGCTAACATATCTTTTTCACTGATTGCAAAAAAGTTTCCCCAAAACATCCAAAGTTTTGCAAGCACTGGATGCTGGCTGTTTATTCCCTCATTATGTCTAATAGATATCTCTAATGACTCCCAAAACTTCTGTCCTGTTTCATGTCTTAATAAATTTTTATAAGTTTTGTAAAGAGTTTTATCATCTTTATATTTTTTTCTTAAAACTTTTCTGTCCTTATAAACGTAATCTCTGTAATGTTTTCGTAATTCTTTTTCAGAATATATTTTACCTTGCCAAGACAAATCTGGAATTTCATTGACTTGTTTTAACGCCCAGTTCAGAGGATCTAATGGAAGTTCTTCATTAGGTCCTATTCCAAATGCTACTTTCCTGAAAAAGTTTTTCATCAACAAAAGTTATAAAAATTACTTTATTTTTTCAATATCATTAATATTTGTTAAACAATTATTAAATTCATCAATATTTTCTCTTAAAGCTAAACTAGAAATTGAATAAATCATTATAAGCAACAAAACTAAGGGTAAAGAGGTGACAACAGAAGCATTATTTTTTATTAACAAAATATAAAAAACAATAAATAAAGCAGAACGGATTAAGACTGTTTTTCTATAAACACTAATAATTGATAGAGAATGTTTTAATAAATTAAAAAAGCTCATTTGTGAAGGTCCAAAATATCTTGTTCCTCTAATAGATGGCGTAGAAACTAAATCTTTTTCTACTTTTCTTAATGAACCAGAAAAGCTACTCCAGGTAGCTTTTTCCTTTAACATTTTTTCAATTGTTGATTTTGATAGACAAGTAAAGTTTCCAAATTTAATTGACTGACCTGTAACTGCTAAAGTTAAAAACTTATGAAATTTATAACATATTTGAAAAAATAATCCCTCAGATCTCTTAACTCTCTCTCCTATAATTGATTGTTCTTCTATTTTTTCAGAAAGTGCAATAAAATTTTTAATTTCCTCAGGTCTATCCTCTCCATCTCCATCCATTGGTATTACATATTCAAATTCTTTTTTTTCATAAATATATTTTAATCCAGAAGCAATACACCTTGCGTGTCCTATATTCTTTTTCATATTTATCATTTCAAAAGAATGGATATTTTCCAGATTTGGGTAAGTATCTACAATTTGCTGTGATGAGGCATCATTTATTACTAAAATTGATACTTCAGCATTTAATCCATTAAGCTCTTCATTAATATTTCCAATTAATTTTGTTAAAGACTCTCTGTCGTTATAAATAGGGATTAAAATAGTATATTTTTTCATAAGTTATCTTGATCCAACACATACATTATCAAGGCACATATAATCTTTCAATTGTCCTAGTTTTAATCTTTCCACAAAACCTTCCCAAACTGGTCTTGATTTTAAATGATAAGATAAATTACCAGCATTCCATTCATTACCTAAAACTACATTAATCTTTGAATTAAATTGTTGGTCCCAAGCATATTGGGTTTTGATAGCAATTTCTTTTCCTGGATAATCTGTTCTTTTATCATCTTTTGAAATTGATACATATGCGTACAGAGCTGGCGACAAAAAGAAAAAGAATATAAATCCAATCACAAATGGTTTTAATTTTTTTATATTGATTTGAGTTTGCAACATGTAAACAAAGAATGTCCCAAAAAATAGATAAAATGGTGTCATCCACATCGTTCTAATTTTTGATCCAGTAATAAATGAAGTTAAAAACATTAAAAAGATTGGTAAAAGATTAATAGATAATAAAAAAAGCAATTTTTTATCTTTGAAATTTATTTTAAATTTTAATTTTTGAACTAATAGCCAGGTTAAAATTAAAAATGGAATTAGTATTCCAATTTGTTTTCCTATAAAAATTAAAGGAAATTGAATATGGTTTATTAAGATTGATTGTTCTAAACCTGTTCTGGCAAGACCATAAGTAATAGTAATAAACTCATTGTTTTTAAGCCAAATAAAGTGGGGAACCAAAGCAATTAAAAATACTTCGGCAGTTATCAAATATTTAAAATCAAATTTTCGGTCTTTATTAATGAAGATTAAATAAATAAACAAAAGGTCAATAGATACTAAAAGATAAATAAACAAATATTTGGATAAAAAACCAAAAGCTGCAAATAAACCAACTAAAAAACAATCAGAAAATTTCATATTTTTTTCACTTAATATTCTCCATGAATAATAAGCCGTCAGTGACCAAAATGGAAGTTGGCAAACGTTTACGTTAAATTCTGGTGAAGTAAAATTATAAAAAAAAATAGTTTCAATTAATAAAACTGAAATTAAGCCTGATAAATTATTATTTAAGATTTCTTTAGAGAGTTTGAAAACATAATAGAATGATATAACTACAAAGATTTGACTAAGCAAATAGTAAGCCCAATCTTGTGAACCAAAAATTTGATAAAAAACTTCTGAAAAAAAAGCACTCATTGGTGGGTGCTTATTAAATCCCCAATCTAAATTGCTACCCCAAGCTAGTGCTTCAATGGTGTCTAGAGGTAAGTTATGATTAGTAAGCGATGGAATCAAAGTCCAGAAAATTAGATGAGCTGTAACAAAAATATAAAAAATATTATTTATATTGTTACTATTAATGCTCATTTATAAATATTTATATCAAATCAGGTTGCTTGACACCCATAATTTGCTGAATATACTCCGGAGCTCAAAATTCAACTATGCCAAAGACTACCAAAGCAAAGAAAAAAGTCACTAAAACAAAAACTAAAGTTGTGAGCAAACCAAAGAAAGCTACAGCTAAAGTACCTATCAAAATTTCAAAATCCTATATTCCAAAAGATACTGAAAAATATATGTGTGAAAAACATAAAGTTTTTTTTAGAATTAAACTTAATGAGTGGAAAAAAGAATTAGTAAAGGCAAACAATGAAGCTCTTTACAATGGAAGTATGGATGACAATAGTATTTCGGCTGACATTGTTGATCAAGCAAGTTCCTACACTGATAAAAATGTGGAAATGAAAGCAATCAATAGACAGATAAAACTAATTTCTGAAATTGACAAAGCTTTAATAAGAATTAGAGATGAAACATATGGATATTGTTTAGATACAGCTGAACCAATAGGATTAAAAAGATTAATGGCAAGACCAGTAGCTAAATATACCATTGCAGCCCAAGAGAAGCATGAAAAAGATGAAAAGGTTCATGCCGATGACTAGAAAAAATAAAAGAAAATCTGCATACAACAATTCTATCTCTTTCTTATTTGCAAAAAAATATATCTATTTTTATTATCCTTTTATTTGGGCAATTTTAATACTTTACTTATTTCTTAAATGAACAAAAAATTAATTCTTATAATCATTATAGTTTTAGCAATAGAGTTATCTGGTATGGGAATTTTTAGTTCTTTGTATAGATTGATTAGCTAAATTTAAGGCTTAGGTATCAATGCATTTTTATCCATAAAAGCATATCCCTTGATAACAGCTTCACGGTCAGCTATTTCAGAATACCATCTAGATAAATTCTGATAATTTTTAAGACCAATATCATGCCATTCATGTCTAGCTACCCAAGGCCATGTTGCTATATCAGCAATTGAATAATGATCACCCGCTAAATATTTATTTTTTGATAAATGACCTTCTAAAACCTCATAAATACTTTTAGTCACTTCAAAATATCTTTTTTCACCAACTTCACTTAGGCCTTTATTAAATCTGTAAAAATAATGGTATTGTCCTATCATTGGTCCTATCAATCCCATTTGTGCCATTAGCCATTGATCAATATTTAATTTATTCTCTTTGTCATAAAATTTTCCACTTCTATCTGATAAATAAATCAAGATAGCACCAGACTCAAAAATTGCTTGTTTATTATTTGAATGATCAATAATTGTAGGTATTTTTGAAAAAGGGCTTATCTTCTTAAATTCAGGTTTAAATTGATCTCCCTTACCTAAATCTAATTTTGTAACTTTGTACTCAAAACCTATTTCCTCCAACATTATACTTATTTTTTTTCCATTAGGAGTATCTGACGAAAACAATTCAATCATTTTTAATTCCAAGCCTTTCCTGAGCAGTTTTTGAAGTAGTTGTAAATTCAAACCTTAATTTTTCATCAGGTTTTGCATATTTAAAACAACCTCTAGCAGCCAATGCTCCTTCATGGAAACCTGAAAGAATTAATTTTAATTTACCTGGGTAAGAACAAATATCTCCAATTGCAAATATACCATTTATATTGGTCTCAAAATTTTCTGTATTGACCTCAACTTTTTTTTTATCAATATTTAATCCCCAATCCAATATTGGACCAAGTTGCATAATTAAACCAAAGAAACCAAGTACATAATCAGATTTAATTTCTTTTACTTCACCCTCATCGTGTTTAATTTTAATTGCATCAATTTTATTTTTTCCTGAGACAGACTCCATTTGATATTTGGTATATAAATTTATTTTACCTTGTTCACTTAAAGCTTTCACTTTTTGAACACTCGCCTCCATACCACTAAATCCATCTCTTCGGTGAATTAAATTTACTTTAGAAGTGTTAGAAAGTTCTATAGCCCAATCTAGTGCTGAGTCTCCTCCACCAAAAATTGAAATAGTTTTATTTTTAAAAATCTTTTTGTCTTTAACTGAGTAAAATAAAGAATTTCCCTCAAATTTTTCACATTCTTTAACTGAAAATTTTCTTGGTTCAAAAGATCCTACACCTCCTGCAATAACAATACTTGCAACATCAAATTCTTTGTTATCATTAGTTTTTACGTGCCAACGATGATTAACTTTTTTAAGTTCTTCCACTCTTTGGTTTAAATGGAAATTTATATTAAATGGCTTTATTTGTTTTAAAAGATTATTGGTTAATTCTTCACCAGTGCACTCAGGAATTGCTGGAATATCATAAATGGGTTTATCGGGATAAAGCTCGATACATTGTCCACCAGCCTTATCCAAATTATCAACTATCTCACAAGTTAGTCCAATTATTCCAAGTTGATGTGCACAAAATAAACCTGTTGGACCTGCTCCAATAATTACTACATCTGTTTTGATCATTTATCCTTGCTTTGATGGAATGTTTACCACCAACCCATCAAGTGTGTCTGAGACAATGAGTTGGCAACTTAATCGACTATTTTTTTTTGGTTCAAACGCCATATCTAACATATCTTCTTCCCCATCTTCTTTCTCTGGAAGCTTATCAAGCCATTCCTCATTAACATACACGTGACAGGTAGCACATGACATCCCACCACCACAATCAGCATCAATACCTGGAATATCATTTTGGATTGCACCCTCCATCACAGTCAATCCATTTTGAACATCTATGCTATGAGTTTTATTATCGTGTGTATTGTATGTAATTTTTGGCATGATTTATATATAGGCTCTTCTTTAGATAGAGCAAGTGAGTAAAGATAGACTTAGTCTATTTTTAGACATTTTGTAACTGTGGGATGTCTTTTTTTAGAAAATAATCTTCCTCTTTTGATTGTTTCATTATTGCTGGAATGATTTCTTTATAGGCATCAATCAGTCCCTCATTTGTTCTTGGAAGTTGATCTTTAATATGGTGATGTAGCTTATCTAGATTATAAGAGGGTACTGTAGGAAACATATGGTGTGTCAAATGATATTCCATCTTCCAATACAAAAAACTTAAAACAGGATTTAGGTACATTTCTCTTGAAGTAAGACGATGATCCTTAACATTTCTTGCAAGGCCAGCATGTTGAGTAAAAGCAACAAGTTTGTGTAGAGTTTTTCCATAGAATTGTGGTAATAAAAAATAAAGAATAGGTAACCAACTTGTGGCCAATATTGACCACAAAATAATAATTAGCCAAATAAATAGATAAACTCTTGAGTTAAATATCGCTTTTGGCTGAGCACTTTCAGGAATACTGTCTTGCATAACTTTTGTTTTAATTCCAAAAGCATGTTGAATAATTTCAAATGCAATATGTTTTTTAAAAAAAAATAAACCTAAAAAGGGAGTTATATTTATTAATAATCTTTTAGGAGTCTCTTTTAAGTTATTATCATATTCAATTTCATGATCAAAAGGATTGTCTGTTGAGTAAGTGTTTCCATGATGAACAAAGTGAGTGTATCTCCATCTTATTGGCTCAAAGTTAGACATAAAAGATGAGATGTAATAAAAAATCTCATTTAAAATTTTCGATTTAAAGGCAGTCTTGTGACCTGTCTCATGCCATAATGGATTAGAGAAGGAATAAATGTTTCCATAAACTAAAAACCAAAATAATGACCACCAAGTTCCCCAAGTAATGAATGCTAAAGTTCCAGTTAAAATTATTAATCCAAAAAAAACTGAGACATGCTGAAAACCTTTTAGGTCAGATTTTTTTGATAACTCTTTAAGGATTTCTTTATCTACATGGCATTTATGCCATTTATCTAATTTAACGTCCATTTTAAAATATATGTATAGTGATTATACGTAATTTTATTACAGACAAAAAAAAGGGCAAGTATAAAAATATACCTGCCCTTAATTTAAATTATTAAGTAAAACTACTTAGCTCTTTTTCCGCTAACACTAGTTGCAGCAGCCCAGATTACTAGACCAAATGCAATTTTGTTAATAAAGTCTGCTAAGTTGTAAACAACGTTAAGTGAGTCAGCATCTACTCCACCTGTTAGGTAACCAAATATGTAACCTAATGGGTAAATAGCCCAACCTACTGTAACAATCATTCTCATTGCACCAAAAGCAGTTACAAGAGCCTTGCTTCCACTTTTTGCTGCAGCTTTTCCAGCTTCACCTGAGAATACTTCATAAAGAATGTATATCCAACCTGCCATTCCAACTATAAAGCCAAGAGTAGCGTTGATGTATCCAGCTTCACCTAAGTATCCACCAATTAACATTACTAGTGAACCAAGTAACAATCTCCAGAACATTCCAGAGTTTGCTTTACCAATTGCTGCTAGAATTAAATAAAATTCTACCATCTGTAATGGCACAGTAATTAACCAGTCAATATATCTGTAAACTGTTGGTGAGTCCCCAGTAGCAACCCATACTTCTCTCATGTACATGTAGTGTATGAATGCAATACCAGTTACTAGCCCAGCAACAATAACTGAAGTTCTCCAGCCTGCTGCTACGTTACCAACTTCCATGAAAAAGAAAGCAGTCGCTGCTAACATTCCCATAGAGATGATCCAAAATGAAATACCTACGAAATCATCCTGATTCAACATGGTTGCGTCTGCTGCAATAGCTATACCTGAAAATCCAATCAAGGCCATAGCTGCTAAAGCAAACAATTTTAGTTTATTCATAAAAAACTCCCTCTCTAGTTAGTTTTTATTTTTA
>CACLDI010000005.1 GCA_902605605.1 uncultured Pelagibacteraceae bacterium | reverse complement strand
TTTTTTATTTAATGACAGAGTTCTAGGATGGGCTGGTTACGAAAATAGTAAAAAAAGATTTAAGAGTAAAAGCGATCTTTGGACATTACAAAGTACTTTTAATTGGGCAAATAAAAAAATAAATCAAAATAAAGTACTTAAAAAAACTAATGCTAAAATTTTGATTAATAAGTTTTTTAAATTAACAGGAATTAAACAGACAAAAGTAATTTTTTCACTTAACCATGGTTGGAAATACTCCTCAAATTCAAAACCACTAAAATTAAAAAGTTATTGGAATTCTAGATTAAATCTGGGTGTATGTGCAGACTGGTTTAATGGACCAAGACTTGAGTCAGGATGGATTAGTGCAAATGATCTTTATAAGAAAATAAATAGTTAAATCACTCGTAATTTTTTAATCTATATTCCCAATTTCCCATTCTTTGATAAGTAACTTTTACTATTAAAGAAGTTTTTTTATCGAACCAAATATCAAAATTTAATTTTTTATCATCTGGAAGTGTCATATCTTTCGAGGTTAATTTAAAATGGTCAGTCTCATATTCCTCACCATTAATTATAATTTTTTCTTTTCCAACAAAAGTAACTATCTGTTCTTTTATACTACCTGATATTGGGCTTATTTGGCTACTAGCTTGTAATATTCTATGACTCCACCAGTTACCAATAGCATTTTCAAGGGGGGCTTCACCAGAGAAAGAAGAGCCAACAACATCAAATTTTTTTGTTTCTTGATTAAAAGTTAAGTTTACGAACTTTTCTTTTTTATTCTGTATGGTTTTTGAGTTAAAAGAAATCAATTGATCTTTCAAATATTTTTCTTCACCTATACCCTCTACTTCAAAAACTGTTGCTCCCAAAAGTTTTACCTCAAATTTGAATTGGTTAGTCACTAGAGTAATGTCATTTTTTTGTGAAAAAAAATAATAATTATAACCAATCAATTCATTATTTCTTAAAATTTCCATCTCAATTTTTTTATAGTTACTGTAATGACCAATATGAGCATACGAGGCAAAACAAACAAAAATAAATATGATGCTGAGAGTGATCTTTTTCATTATAACCAAGTATTAATAATTTTATAAGTAACAGTATAATATGTTTTTATCTATTAAAAATATCCCCAAAGTATATTGGAGCTCAGATAAAAGCTTTAACTTCAAACCAAAATTTTCAACCTCATTTTTTTTAATTTTTGGTTTGACTATATTTGGTTTCGGAGAGGGATTATTAATATTGTCAACTACAGGAAATTCTCCCTGGTCCGTACTAGCAGAGGGAATATCAAAAAATTCTAAATTGTCTATCGGTGCAGCAACATTTCTAGTTAGCGTAAGTGTTCTTTTTTTATGGATATTTCTCAGGCAGAAGCCAGGCTTAGGTACAATTTTTAATATAATTATTATTTCTGGAATGATTGATGTTACTTTATATTTTTTTGATCCACCCTCATCTAACACGCTAAAATATTTATTGGCAATATTTTCAGTAATACTGGTTGGCATAGGAAGTGGTATTTATTTAGTAGCAAATCTTGGACCAGGTCCAAGAGATGGACTAATGACTGGTTTAACAAAAATAACTAACCTACCTATTGCTTTAGTCAGAGCATGTCTAGAAATTTTAGTTGTAATAGTTGGATGGTATCTAGGTGGAACTGTGGGTATTGGAACTTTGATTTTTGCTTTTGGAATTGGACCCTGTGTTGCTTTTGGATTATTTATTGTTAATAAAATTTTTAGTTAGGCTGCTGCTCCAGATTTTTCACTTCTCTTTCTTTCATGAGGATCAAGAATAGATTTTCTTAGTCTACAAGACTCAGGAGTAATTTCTAATGCTTCATCCGTATTAAGCATACTCAGTTGTTCCGCAATAGACATTTTTCTTACTGGGGTGAGGACTACGTTCTCATCGGTGCCCTGTGTTCTCATATTTGTTAATTTCTTCCCCTTCATAACATTTATTATCATGTCGCCTGGTTTTGGAGATAATCCAACTATCATTCCAGGATAGACAGGGTCGTTATGTGTTACGAACATTTCTCCTCTGGCCTGCAGGTTAAATATAGCAAAAGCTACTGCTTTACCTTGTTCCATTGCAATTAAAGCGCCATTTCTTCTTCCTTCCATTTCACCCTCAAAAGGCCCATAGCTATGAAAAATCCTGTTAATAACTCCATTACCTTTAGTAAGGGTTAAAAATCTACTTGTGTAACCCATTAATCCTCGTGTTGGTGCATGAAAAATAAGTCTTTTTTTATCCTTACCAGTATCTTTTAAATCAATTAATTTACCCTTTCGTCTATTCATCGAGTCTATTACTTTTGATGAGAATTCTTCATATAAATCCATTGTGATCTCCTCGATAGGTTCAAGTTTTTTTCCACTTTCATCTATTTGATATAAAACCTTAGGTGGACTGACTGTCATTTCAAACCCTTCTCGTCTCATTTGAGTAAGTAAAATTTCTAACATAAGCTCACCTCTACCACTTACAACAAATGAGTCATTTCCATCGTTTTCAGAAAAAGTAATTCCTACATTATTTTGAGCTTCTTGAAGCAGTCGATCTCTAATTTGAGTACTTGTAAGTTTTTTACCTTCTTTTCCTGCAAGGGGAGACGTGTTAACAGTAATTGTGATAGACATTGTAGGTGGATCTATTGGTGTTGCTGAAATAGGTTCATTTACATCTAAATCACAAATAGTATCTGCAACATTAGCTTTTTCTAACCCTGCAATTACCACAATATCTCCAGCCTCACCAACCTCAATAGGCACTTTTTTGGTTCCTTCATATCTGAAAATTTTAGTAAGTTTACCTTCATCAACTTTTTCACCTTTCAAATTAATCGCTTTAATTGATTGATTGGCTTTAGCTGTTCCTTGAGTAATTCTTCCTACTAAGCTTCTTCCTAAAAAACTATCAGCATAAAGAAGTGTAGATAACATTGCAAAAGGTTTTGCTTTTTCAAATTTTGCTGGTTTCACATGATCAAGAATTAAATCCAGAAGTGGATTTAAATTCTCTCTAGGTCCGTCTACTTCTGTGTCTGCCCAACCTGATCTGCCACTTGCGTATAAAACAGGAAAATCTAATTGCTCCTCATTTGCATCAAGGCTTACAAATAAATCAAATGTTTCATCTAAAACTTCATTAGCTCTCTGATCAGCTTTATCAAGTTTGTTAATCACAACAATTGGTTTAAGACCTTGTTTTAAAGCTTTAGATAATACAAACTTTGTTTGGGGCATTACTCCTTCAGCAGAGTCTATAAGCAATAGAGCACCATCAGCCATGCTTAAAACTCTTTCAACCTCTGCAGCAAAGTCTCTGTGACCTGGAGTATCAATAATATTTATTCTTGTATCTTTCCAATTAATCGAGGCAGGTTTTGCTAAAATTGTAATACCTCTTTCTTTTTCTAATTCACCAGAGTCCATTAACCTTTCATCAACAACTTCATTTTCTCTAAATGATCCACTTTGCTTCATTAAATTATCAATCAAAGTAGTTTTGCCGTGGTCTACATGGGCTATGATAGTGATGTTTCTTATATCATTGTTCATAAAATGTGGTTCTTATACCTATTTAATTATTTTTTAAAACTTAAAAAAAACTAATGTTTATTGAAGATTTTATTAAATTTGATGTTTAATTTGCTTTTTTTTGCTTTTCTTTTTTAAGTTTTCTTTTTTCTTTAAAACTTAATTTTGCTTTTTTTTTAACACTGGAGTCTTTAAAAGATTTTCCGCTATATCTTTTTGACATATAATTATTTTACCCAAAAAAAAGGCCATCTTAAGATGGCCTTTTTAAATTTTGTATTTGATGGGGATTACATTCCCATGCCGCCCATGCCGCCCATGCCGCCCATTCCACCAGGCATACCAGCAGGCATTCCACCACCAGCATCTTTTTCTTCTGGTTTGTCAGCAATCATTGCTTCTGTAGTTACTAATAATCCAGAAATTGATGCAGCATCCTGTAGAGCAGTTCTAACAACTTTTACTGGGTCAATGATACCTTTTGCAAACATATCGCAATATTCTTCACTTTGAGCATCGTAACCATGAGTTTTCTTCTTTTGCTCTAACAATTTACCTACAACCACTGATCCGTCTACACCAGCATTTTTTGTAATTTGTCTGATTGGAGCTTCTAATGCTTTTCTTACAAGTTCAACACCAGCTTTTTGATCATCACCTTTAGCTTTAACTTTTTCAAGGTCCTGAGCAGCGTAAAGAAGCGCACATCCACCACCTGTTACAATACCTTCTTCAACAGCAGCTCTAGTTGCATTTAAAGCATCTTCAACTCTATCTTTTCTTTCTTTAACTTCTACTTCAGTAGCACCACCAACTTTGATAACTGCAACACCACCTGCAAGTTTAGCAAGTCTTTCTTGAAGCTTTTCTCTATCATAGTCAGAAGTTGTTTCATCAACTTGTTGTTTAATTGATCCACATCTTGCTTCGATATCAGATTTTTTACCACTACCACTGACGATGGTACTATTATCTTTATCGACTTTAATTTTTTTACAAGACCCAAGATCCTCTAGTTTAACATTTTCAAGTTTAATTCCTAAATCTTGAGAAATTACCTGTCCACCAGTTAGAATAGCAATATCTTCAAGCATTGCTTTTCTTCTATCACCAAAACCTGGAGCTTTTACTGCTACAACTTTTAATCCACCTCTTAATTTGTTTACTACTAAAGTTGCTAAAGCTTCACCTTCAACGTCTTCAGAAATAATCATTAAGGGTCTTCCAGATTGCACAACTGCTTCTAAAAGAGGAACCATTGGTTGTAAGTTTGTTAGTTTACTCTCATGAAGTAAAATATAAGGATTGTCTAACTCTGTAGTCATCTTATCACTGTTAGTTATAAAGTATGGTGATAAGTAACCCCTATCAAATTGCATACCCTCAACAACATCTAACTCAGTGTCGATTCCTTTTGCTTCTTCAACAGTGATAACACCTTCATTACCAACTTTTTGCATTGCTTTAGCAATCATTGAACCTATTTCTTTATCACCATTTGATGAAATTGTTCCAACTTGAGCTATTTCATCACTATCTTTAACTTTTTTTGCAGATGATATCAGATTTTCTTTTACAGCTTCTACAGCAGAATCTATTCCTCTTTTTACATCCATTGGATTCATTCCAGCAGTAACATACTTAACACCTTCTGTTACAATTGCTTGAGCTAAAATAGTTGCCGTAGTTGTTCCGTCTCCAGCTTCTTCATTTGTTTTGCTAGCAACTTCTTTAACCATTTGAGCACCCATGTTCTCAAACTTGTCATCAAGATCAATCTCTTTTGCAACTGATACACCATCTTTTGTAATTCTTGGGGCACCGTAAGATTTATCCATTACAACATTTCTTCCTTTTGGACCTAAAGTGACTTTAACAGTATCAGCTAAAATATTCACTCCCCTCATCATTGCCGCTCTTGCTTCAGCGTCAAATTTAATTAGTTTTGCCATTTTACTTTCTCCTTTAAATTAAATTACTTACCTGAAATACCCATAATGTCTGACTCCTTCATTATGCTGTATTCTTTACCATCAATTTTAACTTCAGTTCCTGACCATTTGCCAAATAAAACTTTGTCACCAACTTTAACATCCATTGGAATTAATTTTCCATCTTCTGTTTTAGCACCACCACCAATAGCAACTACTTTTCCTTCTTGAGGTTTTTCTTGAGCTGTATCTGGGATGATAATTCCACCAGCAGTTTTTTCACTGCTGTCTAATACTTCGATTAACACTCTGTCGTGTAACGGTTTAAACTTCATAAATCTCCTTTATAATTCTATATAAATATGGACTTCATATAGATATTACGCTGCCTATTTCAAGATTAGATATTCGATTAGGCACTAATAATGCTAGGAAATTGTAGATTTTATGGTTTATACCTTAAATAATGACTAAAAATTTAGATTCAGATGGTCTTAGCTCAATTGCCCATAATTATGATCTATTTTATATAGATTTATGGGGAGTTGTTCACAACGGCATAAAACTTTATGAGGGTGCGATTAACACTCTTAAGGAGCTTAAAAAAAATAATAAAGATTTTGTTCTATTAACTAACGCACCAAGACCGAATGAAATTGTAAAAAATTTTTTAGAAAAAATGGGAATGGAAGAACAGTTTAGAGAACATGTTTTTACATCAGGAGAAGCTGCACTAAATTATCTAAAAAAATCATATTTATCTAAAAAATTTTTTCATATTGGGCCACCCAGAGACTTTGATTTATTTAATACTTTTAAAGAAGACAAATCAAGTGATCTAGCCGAAAGTGAATATTTATTATGCACGGGGTTATTTGATAATCATAACAAAGATTTAAATTATTATAGAAATATACTTGAGTCATATACTCATAAAGAGATGATATGTACCAACCCTGATTTGATTGTTGATCGAGGAAATGTCAGAGAATTATGCGCAGGTTCTATCGCTATGATTTTTGAAAAAATGGGTGGAAAAGTAGTATATTTTGGAAAACCATATCCTGAAGTCTACAATCAATCAATTGATAACTTTAAAAAAAAAACTCTGGCTATAGGAGATAATTTAAATACTGATATTAAAGGTGCTAATTTATTGAGTTATGATTCCTTATTAATTTCTAATGGTATCCATAAATTAGAAATATCTAATAAAGGTATTTTAGAGGTTTCAAAAGAATATGAAACAGTTGTAAACTTTACTCAGACGGATCTTAAATGGTAAAATTATATAAAAATTTTAATATTAAAAATAAGCACAAAAACTCATTAATTTTAATTGGAAATTTTGATGGTGTGCATTTAGGACATCAAAAATTATTCAAATTAGCTAAATTATATAAGAAAAAATATAAGATAAAAATTGGAGTAGTTAATTTTGATCCTATGCCTAAAATGTTTTTTAACAAATTACTTAAAAATTTTAGGATAACCAGTATTAATCAAAAAATTGAATTATTGAGTAAACTTAAAGTAGATTTTATTATAACTAAGAAATTTGATAAAAAGTTTTCTAAAACTAAGCCCCTTAATTTCATTAAAGAAATTTTAAATAAAAAAATAAAATCAAAATTTATATTTGTTAGTAATAATTTCAGATTTGGTAATAAAAGAGAAGGAAATGTAAATTTATTAATTGAGAATGAGAAAAAATTCAATTTTAAAGTAGTAAAGCCAGAACCTTTAAATAATCAACAAAAAATAATTTCTTCTACATTAATTAGGACTCTTTTAGAAAAAGGATATTTAGAAAAAGCAAATAAGCTTTTAGATAGAAATTGGACTATTGTCGGAAAAGTTCAGAAAGGAAGACAGGTTGGTAAAAAAATTGGTTTCCCGACATGCAACATCGATATTAAAGACTATGTTTTAGCTAAACCTGGAGTTTATGCAGTAAGAGTATTAAGACCTAATAATTCTAAATATCTAAGAGGAATAGCAAATCTTGGATATAGACCAACATTTAATCAGAAAAAAATCTTATTAGAGGTTCATTTATTTAATTATTCTGGAAATCTTTATAATAAACACTTATCAGTGGAGTTTTTAAAGTTTATTAGAAAAGAAAAAAAATTTAAAAATGTTAATCAATTAAAGTCTCAAATTAAAAAAGATTTAAATATTGCTAAAAAAACTAGATGAGTAATTCTCAAATAAACCTTCCTAAAACAGCTTTTTCAATGAAGGCTAATCTGCCTGTAAGAGAGCCAGAAATTTTAGAATATTGGCAGAAGATTAATCTTTACAAACAATTAAGAAATTCAAGCAAAGGAAAAGAAAAATTTGTTCTCCACGATGGTCCTCCATATGCAAATGGTAATATTCATATGGGAACTGCTCTAAATAAAATTCTAAAAGATATTATTGTAAAATTCCATCAAATGGATGGAAAAGACTCTATTTATGTTCCTGGTTGGGATTGCCATGGTTTACCAATTGAGTGGAAAATAGAAGAGCAATATAAAAAAAATAAAAAAAATAAGAATGATGTTCCAATAGTAGAGTTTCGAAAAGAATGCAGATCGTTTGCAGAGAAATGGATCGAGGTGCACAAAGGTCAATTTAAACGTTTAGGTGTAGTAGGTGATTGGGAAAATTATTATTCAACTATGAGTTTTGATGCTGAAGCTCAAATTGTAAGAGAGCTTGGTAAGTTTTTAAAAGAAGGAAGTTTATACAGGGGTTTTAAACCAGTATTATGGTCTACTGTTGAAAAGACTGCACTAGCTGATGCTGAGGTAGAATATCAAGATCATAAGTCAGATACTATTTACACATCTTTTCCCATCAAAAAATCTAACTTAAAAGATCTTGTGGGCAGTGAGATAATTATTTGGACCACAACCCCTTGGACAATTCCAGCAAATAAGGCGCTAGCTTATAATGAAGCTCTAGATTACGTTCAGTTGGAATTAAATGATGATAGTGATTTTAAAAATAGAAAAATTATAGTTGCTGAATCTTTACTTCAGTCAGTAATCAATGATTGCAAAATAAAAAATTATAAAAAAATAAAAACATTTAAAGGTAAGGAGCTAAAAGAAACTATCTGTAATCATCCTTTTTTCAATCTAGGTTACGACTATGATATCCCAATGTTAGAGGCAAGGTTTGTAACAACTGAGCAGGGAACTGGCATTGTTCATTGCGCACCAAGTCATGGACCTGATGATTTTAATTTATGTTTAAATAATGGAATTAAAGCAATTGAAACAGTTGATGGAGATGGAAAATATACAAAACATGTTAGCTTATTCGAAGGTGTTCATATTTTTAAGGCAAACCCAATAGTAATTGAAAAACTTAAAGAACAAAAAAAATTATTATCAAATGGCGAGCTGTTACACTCTTATCCACATTCTTGGAGATCAAAAGCTCCACTAGTACATAGAGCTACACCTCAATGGTTTATATCTATGGAAAGCCATAAGCTAAGAGAAAAAGCTTTAAAAGCAATTAATGATACAACTTTTTATCCCAGTAAAGGAAAAGACAGATTGAAATCAATGATAGAGACTAGACCAGACTGGTGCGTGTCTAGACAAAGAGTTTGGGGCGTTCCTCTTCCAATTTTTGTTAACAAAAAAACTAAAGAAATCTTAGTAGATGACGAGGTAAATGAAACTATTGCTTCTATATATGAAAAAGAAGGTTCAGATTGTTGGTTTTCAGATGATCCACAGAGATTTTTAGGAGGTAAATATAAAGCCGAAGATTATGATAAGTTAAGTGATATTGTAGAGGTTTGGTTTGATAGTGGATCTACTCACTCATTTGTTCTTGAAAAAAGAGAAGATTTAAAGTGGCCAGCATCAATGTATTTAGAAGGATCAGATCAACATAGGGGTTGGTTTCATTCATCACTATTAGAGTCATGTGGTACCAGAGGAAGAGCACCATTTGAAAATATTTTATCCCATGGATTTGTTGTAGATGGTAAGGGATTGAAAATGTCAAAATCTCTTGGAAATGTAATTGCTCCTGAAGATATTTTAAAAAAATATGGTGCTGATATTTTGCGAATTTGGGTGGCTTCATCAAATTATTCAGAAGATCTAAGAATAGATTATTCAATACTTGATCAACATGCAGAGTCTTATAGAAAGATAAGAAATACATTTAGGTATTTACTTGGCAATATCAAAGATAATTTTGAAGAAATTGATTTTGATAAAGTAGATTTAAATGAATTACCAGAACTTGAACAATTTATGTTACACAAGTTATATTCTTTAAATGTAAATTTTAAAAAATATTTTAAAAATTATGATTTTCATAATTTATATAAAGAGTTACTTAATTTTTGCACAGTAGATTTATCTGCATTTTATTTTGATATAAGGAAAGACACATTGTATTGTGATTCAACAGAGTCGAAAAAAAGAAAGTCAACTATAGTTTTGTTAAATATAATTTTGAATTCATTGTTAAAATGGTTCGCACCAATATTATCATTTACGACTGAGGAAATTTATAGATTGGTATTCAAAGACAATAAAAGTGTTCATTTAGAAAAATTTTTGGATTTCCCAAGTGTATTTGCTAATGAAAAATTGTTTCTAAAATGGATAGAGCTGATCAAAATTAGAAACATTTGTAATATTAGTATTGAAGAAAAGAGAGCCAATAAAGAAATTGGATCAAGTTTAGAAGCAGATTTAAATATCTATCTGGATCAAAAATTAGAAGAAATTACTAAAAATATAGATTTTTCAGAATTATGTATAACATCAAAAGCTGAAATTTCTTTTAAGGAAAACCAAGAAACAAGTGCGCAAACTGCTAAAGCACAAGGAACAAAGTGTACATTGTGCTGGAAAATTAGTGAAAATGCATGTCAGAGAGTTCACTGTCCTAAAAATAATTAATGAGCTTATTTAGTAATAATAAAACTATTTATATAAATTTAATAATTATTCTCTCAATTTTTATCTTAGACAGATTAACAAAGTTTTATGTAATTTATTTAGATAAAATTAATAGTGGTGCTGAAATATTTTCATCAAAATTTTTAAATATATATTTAATATGGAATGAAGGTATTGCTTTTGGATTATTTTCCTTTCAAGAAAAAAATTTGTACAATTTTTTTACAATTTTAATATTCATAATTATTACTATAATTACTTTTATGTTGGTTAATACTAAGAATTTTAAAAAATATCCTTTAATTTTAATTCTAGGTGGAGCTCTCGGGAATTTTTTTGATAGAATATTTTATAATGCTGTTCCAGATTTTATAGATTTTCATGTTGGTGAATTTCACTGGTTCATTTTTAATGTAGCAGATATATTCATTACATTCGGAGTAATTTTTATGATATTAGTAGAGCTAACTGGTAGTAAAATAGAAAATAAAATATGAGATATTTCAGAATTTTTATTATAATTAATATTATATTACTAAATCATTCTTGTGGAACATTTAAAGAAGGATTTAAAAATCAAAAAAAAAATAGTAGTGATGAATTTTTAGTTGAAAAAAAATCACCACTTGTAATGCCACCTGAATACGGAGAATTACCTGTTCCTTCAAAAGACAGTAATAGTGCTAAAGCTAATGAGAATAAAATCAGAGAACTTGTTAAAAAAAACAATATTGGTGAAGATGAAAGTATTAAAGATGATGTTTCGTTTGAAGATTCTTTTATAAAAAAAATAAAAAAAAAATAATGCAAACATCGGGGATTAGGCTATTAAATTTCAAAAAAAAATCTAAATCAGGAAAAATTAAGCAACACTTAAACTCAATTTTAAAAGATCAAAATGAAGTTATAAAATCTTTAACTAGTCAATACAAAAATAGCTACAAAATAAAAAATTTAAAAAAATATAAAAATTCCTCAAATTTTAAAGTAATTGGAATGGGAGGCTCTGTTTTAGGAACAAAAACTATTTATGATTTTTTAGGAAACAAAATAAAAAAAAATTTTATATTTATTGATAATATCAAAAATAAACAAAGAGTTAATAAAAAAAAAAAATTTGTAAATCTAATTGTTTCAAAGTCTGGAAATACTATTGAAACGATTGTAAATGCAAATATTTTAATAAGCCCAAAAGATAATAATATTTTTATTACAGAAAATAAAAAAAACTATTTACGTATTCTTGGAGAAAAGTTAAAGGCAGATATTATTGATCATAATAACTATATTGGAGGAAGATATTCTGTATTATCTGAAGTTGGTATGTTGCCTGCAAATTTAATGGGTTTGAATGAAAAAAAGTTTAAACAGCTTAATTCGTTAATAAAAAACAAAACTTTTTTTAATTCCTTAATTTCAAATGTAGGCTCAACATTATTTTTCATTAAAAAAAAAAAATTTAATTCAATTATAATTAATTACGATGAACAATCTGAAAGCTTGTTTAAATGGTATCAACAATTAGTCGCAGAAAGTCTAGGTAAAAAAAGCAAAGGGTTATTACCAATTGTTTCAAATATGCCTAAAGACAATCATAGTGTAATGCAATTATATTTAGATGGTTTTCAAAACAACTTTTTTACATTTTTTTATTGTAATGAAGCACACTCTAAAAAATTAAAAAGTTCCAAAATATTACCAGACCTTAAATATTTAAGAGGTAAAAATTTATCTCAGGTAACTTATGCTCAAAAAAAAGCTACGGAAAAAGTTTTTGGTAAAAAAAAAATTCCATTTAGAAGTTTTGAAGTAAAAAAAAGGGACGAAAAAACATTGGGAGAGTTATTTTGTTTCTTTATTTTAGAGACTATTTTAATTGGTAAATCTTTAAATCTCAATCCTTATGACCAGCCTGCTGTTGAGTTAATCAAAGCTGAAACTAAAAGAATATTAACTTAGAAGGCTTATAAAGTTTATTTTTGAAATTCCATATTTCTTTTCTTCAACAATTTTAAAATTATTTGGAATTAGGTCTTTTTCATTTTTGTGGCGATGCAAAATAATTATGCCATTTTTTTTTAAAATATTCCCATTTTTAATTGATATAAAAATCCTATGTAAATTTTTGTCTTTATATGGTGGATCTAAAAAAATAATATCAAACATCTCATTAAGTAGTGAAAGAGTGTTTTCTTTGTAAATATCTTTTTCAACTATCTTGTAATTATTGATGTATTTAAGGTTAATTAAATTCTTTTTTAAAACTGATAATACACCCTTGTAATTTTCAGTAAAAATTACCTCTTTGGCACCTCTAGAGAGACACTCTATACCAAAAGAACCAACACCTGAAAATAAATCTAATACATTGGCCCCAACGATCTGTACTTTAAATTTATTTGAATGATCAATAATATTAAAAATTGATTCTTTAGTTAAATCTTTTAAAGGTCTAGTTTTAATATCTTTTGGTTCTAATATTTTTTTTCCTCTAAAAGACCCTGATATTATCCTCATTTATCAATGACCTTATACCCAATATCTTTTCTATAAAATCCTCCTGACCAATCTAATGTTTCTAAATTCTGCAAAATATTTTCTCTTGCTAATCTAAGATTGTCTGAAATAGAGACAAAATTTAATACACGGCCACCTACTGCATAGACTTTACCATTACTCTTAGCTGTACCTGCATGAAATAAATATTCATCTTTATTAAAAATAATTTCATTTATATTTTCTATTTCAACATCTTTATTAAAATCTTCTGGATAACCTTTTGAGCAGACCACAATGCATAAACTTTTTTTATCTAGCCACTCAATTTCTAATCGACTCAATTTTTCTTCACAGCAAGCTAAAAAAATATCGTTTAAGTCAGTTTTAAGTTTAGGAAGTATCGTTTGGCATTCCGGATCACCCATTCTAACATTGTATTCTATTAAGTAAGGTTCATTTTTAATAATCATTAAACCTGTATATAAAAATCCTTTATACTTTGTCCCATGTGCAGCTAAACCTTTAAGTGTTGGTTTTATAATCTTATTAATAATTTTACTTTTTAAATCTTCGTTAATTAATCTTGATGGAGAATATGCACCCATACCACCAGTATTTTTCCCCTTATCTCCCTCCAAAACTCTCTTATGATCCTGTGCGGTATCAAAAGTCTTAAAGCTATTTCCATCATGAATAGTAAAAAAACTCATTTCTTCACCTTGCAAGAACTCCTCTATTAGTAAATTATTAGTTTTACCAAATTTTCCATCAAATATTTCGTCAATAGCAATTATCGCTTCATTCTCTTTATTACAAATATATACACCTTTACCAGAAGCTAAATTATCAGCTTTCACAACTGTAGGAAAATTAGTTTTTTTTAAAAAACTTTTAGCACTATCCTTATCTTTAAAAACTCCAAATTTAGCAGTCGGTATTTTGAATTTTTGACATATTTGTTTTGTAAATATTTTTGAACCTTCGAGTTGAGAAGCAACTTTATTTGGTCCAAATACTTTAATTTCGAAACTCTCCAAATAATCTACTAATCCATCTACTAAGGGTTTTTCTGGACCAACAACTATTAAGTCAATTTTTTTGTCAAAAATAAAATTTTTAAGATTTTCAAAATTCCTTAAATCAAGATTTACATTTTCTGCAATTTCTTCAGTTCCCGCATTTCCTGGAAAACAGAATATTTTATCAACTTTATTAGATTTTTTAATACTTTGGCAAATAGCGTGTTCTCTTCCACCACTTCCTATTATTCCAACTTTCATATAAAACTATATAAACTAAAAATGACAAAAAAATTAGCAAAAATAAAATATTTACCAAATAATTTTCAGATTATAGAACATGGAGACTACGTCGAATGTGCTGTATCTGGAAAGAAAATAAATTTAGAAAATTTAAATTATTGGAATGTAGAATTACAAGAACCTTACTATTCCTACAAAGAAGCATTTGAAAAAAAAGAGCAATTAAACGAAAAATAATTTTATTTCCATCGGTTGTGAGACCATATCCATTGTTCAGGTTTTTTTAGTATCATTTTACCAAGAATTTGATTTAATTCAAAAGTGATATCTTCAATCGAAGCTTCTTCTGAAAAATTTATTGGATCATGTACAGATATTTTAAAATTTAAACCTTTAATTCTTTGAATGTATACTGGCACAACAGGTATACTAAATTTCTTTACTAACTGAGCAGGTATAGTGGTAGTCAATGCCTTTTGATTAAATAAATTAGACAAAATTCCCTCAGAAACTCTTTGGTCAATCATTAAAGCTGTTGAAAAATTATTTTTTTTTAGTGAAATCAATTTTTTGAGACCACCAATTCCTTTTTTAATTTGATATTTGCAAATAAATTTTTCTCTTATTCCTTCCATAATGCTATTTAAAAAAATATTGTTTAGAGGTCTGTATATTGCTGATAATTTAATACCAGTTTTCTCTAAATACATTGCCATAAGCTCAAAATTACTAAAATGCCCTGAAACAAAAATAACTTGTTTTTTAGACTCTTTAATATCGTTAAGAATTTCTTGACCCTCAATATGAATTTTTCTACCAAGTTTTCCTAATCTAAAATCTTTAATAAACATATATTCTGCAAATAGTCTTCCATAGTTGTTCCACATCATCTTTGTAATATTTTCTAAATTTTTAGAGTCTATCTGTGGAATTGCTCTCCTAATGTTTGCATGTATTATTTGTTTTGATCTAAAAAAAGGCCCAATCAATTCAAATATCTTTCCACTGATACCCGAAGATATATTGGGTCCTAAAATTTTAAATATAAAAAAACTAAATATTGTTAATAAAAACTGTAAAAAGTACTTAATATATTTCATTTTAGATTATTGATTTTAAAAATTTATTTTCGTCTATTATTCTTAATTCAGCTTTCATTACTTTAATTTTGCTTTGATCAAAATTAGTTAGTCTTTGAAAATCTTTTTCTGTTGTAATTATTTCGCAATTCAAATTACTTGCCTCATTTATAATTTTATCTATGTCTGATTTTTTAAAAGAATAATGATCAGAAAACTCCAAATCTTTTAAAACGTCTAAGCCACTTTTTTTTATCATTGAAACAAATGTTTGGTGGTTACCAATACCTGAAAATACTAAATATTTTTTATTTTTTTCGAATTCGTCTAAATTCATTGGCTCATATTTACCTAAATGAATATTTAGATTAGAATTAATTTTAAGCATTTCTTGAGTCAAATTATCAATATTCTCTAAATTACCATTTAGAAAAACGTTATCATAATTTTTTATATTATTAATATTTTCTCTTAATGGCCCAGCAGGAATAGTCATGCCGTTTCCAATCCAATTTATAGTATTAAAGCAAACAAAACGAAGATTGTAATCAATAGTATTATCCTGAAGACCATCATCTAATATTGCAATTTCATAATTCTGGTTTTCAGCTTGATTTAAAGCATCAGCTCTATTGGAGGATAAAAAAAGTTTGCCATGTTTTTCAAGAAGTTTTTGTTCGTCAACTTGGTTTTTATAATATTTTTTTATAAAGCAAGATTTAATATTTTTTTTGTTTAAAATTTCGTTTATCTTTATGCTTAAAGATGTCTTACCAGTACCTCCTAGGTAAATATTACCAACACATATAGTTTTAATTTTAAATTTTTTTTTTTTATTTTTATGAAAAAAAGTTTTTGCTATATCTATTAAAAAAGCTATTGGATAAAGCAAATATGCATTTAAGTTTGGCTTTTTATTATCCCAAAACTTAGGTTTTTTTAAATTCATTAATAATAAAGTATTCTAATTCTTTTATGGTTTTTTTTAAAATATTTTGTCCAATATCTTTTATTTTATTACCTTTTGTTTTATTTTTATTAAATGTTATCAAGGATGATAACTCTTTTGGTGTTTGGATTTTTTTAGAGATTTTTAATGATTTTAACAACTTATAAACATCTTTAAAATTATCTGTATTTGGCCCATGAAATATTTTTGCTCCGAATCTTGCAGCTTCTAAAGGATTTTGTCCTCCCTTGTGAATTATTGAACCACCCAAAAACACTGAACAGCTTAATTTGTGAAATTTTTTGGTCTCACCAAATGTATCAACAATATAAATATCTGTTTTTTTTAAACTTCTAGGTTTAGTACTGTGATTTGAAGCCTTAAGACCCAAATTTTCAATTTCTGAAATTATTTCCCTTGATCTGTGAATATGTCTTGGAATGATAATAGTAATTAAATTTTTTACTTTTTTTTTAAGCTTAATATGTGCTTTTGCACAGAACAATTCTTCACTTTTGTGAGTACTAGAAGCAACCCAGATCTTTTTTTTTGCCAGCTCTCTCTGTAAGTTAATATTAATTTTGTTTTGGTTTTCCTCAAAATTTTCAGCAAATTTCAAATTTCCCAAATGATTTATTTTACTTACTTTTAGTTTTTTCAAATATTTTTCTGTTTCAATATTTTGAGGGTAGGCAATTGTTATCTTGTTAAAAATAGATCTTCCAAATTCTCCTAATTTCATCCATCTTTCAAAAGTTTTTTTGGTCAGTCTTGCATTTAACAATATTAATGGAATTTTTTTACCCTTAATATTTCGGAACATACATGGCCAAATTTCTGAGTCTACGAAGACTGCCACACAGGGTTTCCAAAAATTTAAAAATTTATTTGTTAAAAATATATTATCTATAGGATAAAATTGATGAATAGTTTTTTTAAACTTAAATTTTTGAAGAACGTTTGATGAACTTAGTGTGCTAGATGTTACAAGTATCTGAGTGATAGACTTATCTTTTTCAAAATTTTTAATTAGTGGCACAACGCTTAAAATTTCGCCTACACTTGCACCATGAAACCAAATGAGTTTTCCTTTAACTCTTTTTTTTGAGGGAATACTAAATTTTTCTTTAAATCTTTCTTTATCTTCTTTGTTTTTTAAAATTCTATAAAAAATTATTATTGGAGAAAATATTAAGATTATAAAAATTAATATATGGTATAAAAATATCATAATTATTTTTGTATCTGTTTTTCATAAAAGCCTCTGTATAATTCAGATTTATCCATTAATTCTTCATGTTTGCCGTTTTCGATTACTTTTCCAGAGTCAATTAAATAAATATTGTTTGAATTTAAAATTGTCGACAATCGGTGTGCTATTACTATTGTAGTTTTATTTTTAGTTAAAATATTTAAAGCCTCTTGAATTTTAGTTTCTATTTCAGAGTCCAAAGATGATGTCGCTTCATCAAGCAGTATTATTGAACTTTCTTTAAGCATTGCTCTTGCAATAGATAGCCTTTGTTTTTCACCACCCGATAATCTTACGCCGTTTTCTCCTATTAATGTTTCATATTTATTTGGTAGATTATTAATGAATTCTTCACAAAAAGATAATTTTGCAACCTTGTAGATTTCATCATCTGTAGCATTTTCTCTTGCATATTTAATATTATTTTTAATTGTGTCATCGAACAAAGTTGTTTCTTGGCTCACCATAGAAATTTGTTCTCTAAGTGATCTGATAGTTATTTTATATATTGATTGATCATCAATAAATATTTCTCCAGACTCTATGTCATAAAATCTTGGTATTAAATTCATGATGGTTGATTTTCCAGATCCACTATGACCTACTAAAGATGTCATTTTTCCACCTTTAAATTCTAAATTTATTGAATTAAGTGTTTGTCCCTCTGTTATTTCATATGAAAAGTTTACATTTTGGAATTTGATATTTGAATTTTTAACTTTTAATGGTTTTGCATCAGATGAATTATTTATATTATTTTTTTGATCTATAATTGGTAAAATTCTTGATGCAGCAGAGAGACCTGCGTTCAAAACCATATTAAGCGTGGATAAAGATCTTACTGGTTGGTAAGCTAGCATCATAGCAGCAAGAAAAGAAAAGAAATTGTTAATTTCAAGCTCACCTCTTGACATCAAGGCTCCAGAATAAAAAATCAAGACTGCAATCATAATTCCTGTTAAAGTTTCCATTATTGGTGACATTCTTACATACACAGTTTGTATTTTTTGATTTTTCTCCTTTAGTTCTAATAAATAATTATCGGCTCTTTTTTTTTCAAATTCTTCTTTTTGAAAAATTTTTATTAATTTATGATTTTTAAACAGTTCAACTAAATAGGTAGTTAGAAATCCAGATTTTTGCTGTGCTTCAGTTGTGACTTTACTTATTCTTTTACCTAATGTTTTTGCAGAAAAACTTGCAAGTGGTATCATAATTATAGAGATAAGGGCTAATTTCCAGTTTTGTAAAAACATTACAAATAACAGACCCATAAGTGTCAAAGAATCTTTAAAAAGCGTTAATATAGCATTACTAAGTAAATTGGTTATATGTGTTACATCGTAAGTGATGTTTGAAATAAATTTCCCAGAGTGCTTTTTGTCTATTATTTGAGTATCAGTTCCAACTAAGGTATTAACCATATCAAATTGAAGTTTTTTTTTAATTCCTTCCCCAACTCCAATCATTGTTGCTTTTGCGTAGTATAATGAAAGACCTTTAGTAGTAAATGCAACTATAATCATAAGTGGTATTAAGATTAATAATGACTGATCTTTTTCGATAAAAAGCTTTTTAATTGCAGGATCCAAAAGCCATGCAATTGCAGATGTACTTCCTGCAACCAAAATAGAAAAAAAGGCTGACAACAAAATTTTGTTTAAATATTTATTTGAATAATCTTTATATAGTCTTTTATAAATTATAGAATTTTCCATTATAAATTTTTAACTATTAAGATATTTAAAAAAATAATAAGACCAAAAAAATTATTACTTTTGAATGCTTTTAAACAACTACTGGGTTCATTTAAATTAAATATTTTCATTTGATAAATAAATAAGTGAATAAATGGAATTATAGAAAGCAAATAGTAGCTAAAGTGAAATTGCATTTCGTAACCTCCAATCATAAAGAAAGATATTAAAAATAAATAACATACAAATAAAAATATTTTAGCATTTCCTTTAAATTTAATTGAAGTTGATTTTAACCCTATTATTTCATCATCTTTAATATCTTGAAACCCATATATTGTGTCATAGCCCAGTGTCCAAAATATGGCTCCAAGGTAAAACAGTATAGGCACTAAGTTAATTCCATCATTTACTGCTGTCCATCCAAGTATTAATCCATAATTAAAAGTGATGCCCAAAAATAATTGTGGCCAATAAGTAAACCTTTTCATTATTGGATAAGTGAAAGCAAGAGGCATAGAGCCAAAAGCAAGAATTATTGTAAATAAGTTAAAATTAATCAAAACTAAAAAGGCCAAAAAACAAAGTGTTAAGGCATAAAATATAGCAAGTTTAATTGATACTTTTCCTGAAGCGATTGGACGATTTTTTGTACGAAAAACTTTTGAATCAAATTCCTTGTCTAGGATATCGTTTACTATACAACCTGCTGATCTCATAAATACTGAACCAAAAAAAAATAGAATTAAATAAAAAAAATAGTTATTTAGGTTTGTTGAAAAATCATAAGCTAAAGTTAATCCCCAAGCACATGGCCAGAATAGCAGCATAAAACCAATAGGCTTTTTTAATCTTGTAAGTTCGATAAATAGGTTTAATTGGTTCATAATTTACTTGTAAATAACAAAGCCTAGTTTCATAATCAAACTGATTCGTATGAATATAGATTATACCGTTACAGCGTTAATGTTTCCTGCAATACCTTTGTTAATGGGTGTTTACAGTAATAGGTTTCATACATTGAGTGCTTTAATTAGAAAAATTCATGATGCCCATGTCTTTGAAAAACACACTCCACCTGAATGGAAGGCACAATTTATTAATCTCAATAAAAGAATAAGTCTTTTAAAATATTCGATGGTGCTCGCTGCTTTTGGCTTTTTATTTAATATGTTAACTGTTTTTGGGCTTTATTTAAGTGAAATTTTTATTGCCAGAATTATTTTTGGATCATGTTGCTTATCAATGATTATATCTATAATATTTTTTATAGTAGAAATTCAAGTCTCCACCAATGCTCTTAAACTTCACATGTCAGATATGGATATATATGAATAAAAAATTTTTAAGGCTTTATAACAGCTGGACCAGTTAACAATCTACCTTCTAAATCCTCATGTGCCTGTCTAACTTCTTCAAGAGAATATTTTTTTGAAATTTCTATTTTAAATTTACCAGATAAAACGGCATCAAAAACTTTTTTTGCTGATTCTAATAATTCTTCTCTCTGAATAGTATAATGAGCAATCGAAGGTCGTGTAAAAAATAAACCTTTAGCATTAATATGTTTTTTTACATCAATAGTATCAACATAACCCGAAGCATTTCCAAAAGCTACCATCATCCCCCTGATTTTAAGCACTTCAATTGAGCCTTCAAAAGTTTTTAAACCTACACCATCATACACAACATCAATTCCATTTTTTCCAACAATTTTTTCAACTTCTTTTACAAAATCTTTATCGGTATAATTAATTACATGATGACAGCCATTTTTCTTTGCGATTTCTTCCTTTTTTTTAGAGCCAACAGTACCAATGATTTCTGCACCAATTGAATTAGCCCATGGACATAAAATTTGACCTAGCGCTCCAGCTGCCGCATGATAAAGAACTTTGTCTCCTTTTTTTAAGGGATAAGCTCTATGTAATAAATATTCTGCAGTAATTCCTTTTAATGTAACGCATGAAGCGACTTCATCTGAAACTCCATCTGGAACTGGAACTAGTTTATTTTCTGGCATAATATGTTTTTCTGAATATGCACCAATAGGCATAGAAGCATGGGAAACTCTATCTCCAACTTTAAATAATTTAACCTCAGGACCAACTTCTTCGATAACACCACATGCTTCAAGGCCAATTCCGCTAGGAAGTGGAATAGGATACAGCCCTGTTCGGTGATATGTATCAATATAATTTATACCAATAGATAAGTTTTTAATTAAGACTTCATTGGATTTAGGTTTGCCGATTTCAACATTTTCAACTTTTAGTACATCAGGACTTCCAAATTTTTCTATTTTTACAGCTTTCATAATTTATTTAACAAATGTACCACTATGATAATCCTGAACTGCTTGCAAGATTTCTGCTTTAGTATTCATCACAAATGGACCACCTCTTGCTATTTCCTCATTAATAGGCTTGCCTGAAACCACCAAGAACTTAGCATTTGATTTAGCTTTCACTGTTAAATCTTCACCTCGAGTTAAGAGTATTAAAGTACTATCTTTAACATCATCGTGTTTATTTTTTCCAATTTCAATTTTACCATTTATTAGATAAATAAAAGTGTTATGAGTTGAAGGTAATTTATAGTTGAATAATTTATCTTTGGTCAGCTCAATATCAAAATAGATTGGCTCAACATTATGACCTTTAACAGGGCCTTCAGTATTTTCAAAATTTCCAGCTATAACTTTAACCTGTTTCTCTTTATCTTTATGAACACTCATTTTATCTGAATCTATGTAAATATATTCAGGCTTACTCATCTTTAATTTAGCAGGCATATTAATCCATAATTGAAATCCATGAAGTTTACCTTCTTTCATTGCGGGCATTTCAGAATGAATTATTCCACTTCCGGTTTTCATCCACTGAACATCTCCTGCCGTCATTCTTCCTTCACCCCCGGTGCTATCTTTATGCTCAAAATCTCCGGCTAACATATAGGTTACTGTTTCAATTCCTCGATGAGGATGGGGTGGAAAACCAGCAATGTAATCCTCACTATTCTCTGATCCAAACTCATCTAACATTAAAAATGGATCAAAATAATTTGGTTCTACACCAATACTTCTTTTTAGTTTAACTCCCGCACCATCAGATGCAAGGATAGGGTCAATAATTTTACTGATTTCAATGTTTTTCATTTTAACGATATAAGAAATTATTAGAGTATATCAAGTAAATCTCCAAGTTGTTTAATTTGATGTTTAGGCGAATAGTCAAGTTTATCAAAAATATTATTATTTCTATTTACCCAAATAGAATTGTATCCATAATTTCCACCACCTGATACATCCCAAGTGTTAGCACTTAAAAAAGCAACTTCATTTTTTTGAATATTAAATTTTTTAATTGGTATATCGTAAACTTTAGAGTCTGGTTTATAAATACCAACTTCTTCTATTGAAAAAAGATCATCAAATAAATTATCTAAATTATTGCTTTTAACTAATTGGTTAAGAAGGGTAGGTGTACCATTTGAAAGAATAGCAAGTTTTAAATTTTTTTCTTTAAGTGATTTTAAAACTGCAGGCACTTCCTTAAATGGTGAAAGAATTTTATAAAGGTCTAATAATTCATTTCTCAATGAAGAATCTATTTTATGAGCTTTCATAGATTTATCTAAACTATCTTCAGTTACTTGCCAAAAATCTTTATGTCTTTTCATTAAACTTCTAAGCCAGGTATATTCTAGCTGAGTAGTTCTCCAGTAATTTGCAAAACCTTCCCACTTATCACCAATTTTATCTTTGCATTTCTCAGCAGCTGAATTCACATCAAATAAAGTTCCATATGCATCAAAAATTATTGCTTTAATATTTTTCATAAACTAATTTATCTATATGAGTAACATTAGATTATTTTTTCCAAAAAGTTTATCACTTAATTTAACTGCCACACTTGATAAATCACAATCTCATTATGTAAATAAGGTTATGAGAATTAAAGAAAATGAAGTTTTCTCTTTATTTAATATTAGTGGTGAGTGGGAGGCAAAAATTTTAAGTATTTCAAAAAGTATAGTTGAGTTTAATGTTACAAAACAATTAAGACAAAAAGAGAATTTTGAAGAGCTATGGTTAGCTTTTTCACCTATCAAATCTAATTACTTTAATTTCATGATTCAAAAAGCAACTGAGTTAGGAGTTACAAAGTTTTTGCCTATTATTTTTGATCGAACAATTGTTAGGAAGATAAATAAAGAAAGATTAGAAAAAGTTATTATAGAAGCAGCAGAACAATCGAATAGAATTCAGGTTCCTAATATTGAAGACCCGCAAAATCTTAAAGATTTTCTAAATAAGAATGATGTCGATTTGATTTTCACAGATCTTAATTCAAAAAATAATAAAGTAGATTTAAAAAAACTTACTAGCAAGCCAACCTGTATCGTTGTAGGTCCTGAAGGAGACTTTTCTGAGAGTGAAAGAGACGAGATTCTCTCATACAAAGGTGTTCAGGCTATAAAAATTAATGAAAACATCCTAAGATCTGAAACAGCTGTAATTTCTGCCATATCGATCATAAATTACGCCATTAATTGATATTTTGTCGCGAAAAGTAAAGTGTAATTTTTCTAAAGAGGATTTATATAGTGTCTAAAAATGAATAAATTTTTATTTATAATCTTAGCAGTTTTAACAACTTCTCATGCGTTAGCTGATCAACCAAAAGACTGGCAATTAGGTTTTCAAAATGCAGCATCAGAAACGATGAGAGATATTGTAAATTTTCATGACAACCTTTTACTTCCAATAATTATTGCAATAAGTGTATTTGTTTTATTCTTAATGATTTATGCTTGTATAAGATTTAGAGCATCAGCAAATCCAGTTCCTTCAAAAAGAACTCATAATGTTGCAGTTGAAGTTTTATGGACATTAATTCCATGCTTAATTTTAATTGTCATGGCTGTACCCTCATTTAAAATTTTATATAAACAAGACACTATTCCAAAAGCAGAAGTTACAGTTAAGGCAGTTGGGTATCAGTGGTATTGGGGTTATGAATATCCAGATGAAAATATAATTTTCGAGTCGTACATGATTGAAGATAAAGACTTAAAAGAGAATCAACCTAGATTATTAGCAGTTGATAATGAACTTGTAGTGCCGGTAAATAAAGTAGTAAAGGTACTAATTACTGCAAACGATGTATTACATGCTTGGGCTTTGCCAGCTTTCGGAGTAAAAAGAGATGCTGTGCCTGGTAGAATTAATGAAACTTGGTTTAAAGCAGAAAAAGTTGGAACTTACTATGGTCAATGTTCTGAACTTTGTGGAATTAAACATGCGTTCATGCCAATAACAGTCAGAGTTGTTTCTGAAGATGAATATAATGATTGGCTTATGGATGCTAAAGTAAAATTTGCAAAAGAAGTAATTGAAGAAGATGAATTTAAAAAACTAGCGAGTAAATAATTATGTATACACAGACTGAATCACACGACGATCACACTCCAACTGGTTGGAAGCGTTGGGCTTATTCAACCAATCACAAAGATATTGGAACAATGTATTTAATTTTTGCAATTATTGCAGGTGTAATTGGTACTGCATTTTCAGTTTTAATGAGAATGGAGTTGATGCATCCGGGAGATGGTATCTTAGGTGGTAATTATCATTTATATAATGTTTTAGTAACTGGTCATGGATTGATCATGATTTTCTTTATGGTTATGCCAGCAATGATCGGTGGTTTTGGTAATTGGTTTGTTCCAATTATGATTGGTGCCCCAGATATGGCATTTCCAAGAATGAATAATATTTCATTTTGGTTACTACCCACATCATTTATTTTGTTAATTATGTCTATCTTCATGGATGGGCCTCCAGGTCAAACAGGAGTTGGAGGTGGATGGACTATTTATCCTCCTTTATCATCTTCAGCTGGACAACCTGGTCCTGCAATGGATTTTGCTATTTTAAGTTTACACTTAGCAGGTGCTTCATCAATTTTAGGAGCGGTAAACTTTATTACAACGATTTTAAATATGCGAACCCCAGGCATGACTTTACATAAAATGCCTTTATTTGCTTGGTCAATTTTAGTTACAGCATTTTTATTATTGTTATCTTTACCTGTTTTAGCAGGAGCAATTACAATGCTTTTAACTGATAGAAATTTTGGAACGGCTTTTTTTGATGCACAAACTGGTGGAGACCCAGTTTTATTCCAACATTTATTTTGGTTTTTTGGTCATCCTGAAGTTTATATTTTAATTTTGCCTGGTTTTGGAATGATAAGTCATATTGTTTCAACGTTTTCTAAAAAACCTGTATTTGGATATTTGGGAATGGCTTATGCTATGGTTGCAATTGGAATTGTTGGTTTTGTTGTATGGGCTCACCATATGTATACAGTTGGTTTAAGCACTGACACAAAAGCATACTTTTTAGCAGCAACAATGATTATTGCTGTTCCTACAGGGATAAAAATATTTTCATGGATCGCAACGATGTGGGGTGGATCTATCTCATTTAAAACACCAATGGTATGGGCATTAGGTTTTATATTTTTATTTACGGTAGGAGGAGTTACAGGAGTTGTCTTAGCTAATGCAGGTGTTGATACAGCAATGCATGACACTTATTATGTCGTTGCACACTTTCACTATGTTTTATCTTTAGGGGCAGTGTTTGCGATATTTGCAGGTTTTTATTATTGGTTTGGAAAGATGTCTGGATATGAATATTCAGAATGGATGGGTCAATTACATTTCTGGTTAACTTTCATCGGTGTCAATTTGGTATTTTTCCCACAGCACTTTTTAGGTCTTGCTGGAATGCCAAGAAGATATGCTGATTATCCAGATGCTTTTGCAGGATGGAATTACATTTCATCAATTGGATCATATATTTCAGTTTTAGGTTTAGTTGTATTTTTCGCAAACCTTGTTTATGCATTTTCAAAGAAAAAAGCAGCAGCCCAAAACCCTTGGGGTGAGGGGGCTACAACTTTAGAATGGACTGTGCCATCACCACCAAATTTCCATACCTTTGAGGAATTGCCGAAATTTGAAGACGATGAAAGTATTGAAAAATCTACAAGTTAAGTATTAATTTAGATTTTTTAAACATAAAATTAATGATCAAGTCTAAATTAAAAAATAGAAATTTAAGTCAGGAAGACGTATTTAATTTTTCTGAATTATTTAAATTAATGAAGCCAAGAGTGATGTCATTAGTTATCTTTACTTGTGCTGTAGGCTTATTGATGGCACCAAATATTATTCCTACAAAAGATGCAATCATTGGTATTATTTTAGTTTCAATAGGTGCAGGAGCGGCAGGTGCACTTAACATGTGGTACGAATCTGATTTAGATGCACTTATGTCTAGGACTTGTTTGAGACCAATACCAACTGGAAAAGTAAATAAAAATCAGGCATTAGTATTTGGTATTACCTTATCAATATTTTCTGTAATAGCATTAGACTATTTTGCTAATAGAATATCTGCTAGTTTATTGTTATCTACGATATTGTTTTATGTTTTCGTCTATACAATCTGGCTGAAGAGAAAAACTCCACAAAATATAGTAATTGGAGGTGCTGCTGGGGCTTTGCCACCAGTAATTGGTTGGACAATTGCTACTAATTCACTTTCATTAGAGCCAATAACATTTTTTCTAATAATTTTTTTTTGGACCCCATCTCATTTCTGGGCTTTAAGCTTATATAAATCTGATGATTATAAAAGAGCAAAAATTCCAATGTTACCATTAACTAATGGAGTAGAGAGTACAAAATTAAATATATTTATTTATTCATTATTAATGTTACCAGTCATTGTTTTGCCATATGCTATTGGTTTTGTAAGTTTAGTTTTTTTACTACCATCATTAATTTTAACACTTTATTATAACTTTCTATGTTTGGAACTTTACAAATTTAAGAAAAATAAATTTAACTCAAAGAAAGCAAAAACTATTTTTGGTTATTCAATTTTATATTTATTTCTGATATTCGTTCTTTTTTTGATTGATAAAATTTTATGATTACACCTGATAAAAAAACAAAAAAAAAGAATATTCTAACTGCTGTAGCAATTTTAGCTTTTATGGTTTTCTTGTTTGTGTTTACTTTATATAACGTTGGAGTTTTTGATAGACAGATATGATGAAGAAAAAAACTTTAACCCCAATACTACTTGCTGGTATATTCTGCTTAATGCTTGGCCTGTCTTTTGCCGCTGTACCACTTTATGATTTATTTTGTAGAGTGACTGGTTTTGGAGGAACAACACAAGTTTCTAAAGAACCACCAAAAATGGTTTTAGATAAAATTGTAAGTGTTAGATTTGATACTAATGTTAATAATCTTACCTGGGATTTTAAAGCAAAATCTAATGTAATGGATGTTAAAGTTGGTCAAGTTAACAAAATAGAATTTGAAGTAGAAAATTATGGTGATGAGACCACTTATGGAGTTGCTAGCTTTAACGTTTCACCTTCAAGTTTTGGAAAATACTATAGTAAATTAGGTTGTTTTTGTTTTGAAAAACAGGAGCTGAAAGCTGGAGAAAAAGCAACTTATGTTATGACTTTTTATTTAGACCCAGAACTTGTAAATGATCCAACTGTAAAAAATTTACAGGATGTAACTATGTCGTATACTTTTTTCTCGACAGATTACTATAAACAATCATAATCACAAAAAATGTCAGCTGAAAAAAAACACGACTATCACTTAGTAGACCCAAGTCCTTGGCCTATCTATGTATCTTTTTCATGTTTAGTATTAGCCATAGGTACAATTTTTTATATGCATAACGATGTTTCCTGGGGAATGTATCTTGGGTTAGCACTAGTTATTTATGGAGCCTATATGTGGTTCAGAGATGTTGTCATTGAAGCAGAACATCAAGGTCATCATACCCCTGTTGTGCAAATTCATCACCGATATGGAATGACATTATTTATTGCATCAGAAGTGATGTTCTTTGTAGCTTGGTTTTGGGCATATTTTGATATCAGTTTATTTCCAAATGAGTTTGTTGGAAATGTTTGGCCTCCAAAAGATATTGAAACATTTGATCCATGGGATATCCCTCTAATTAATACTTTAGTATTATTGTTATCAGGAACTACAGTTACATGGTCTCACCATTCTTTACTTGAAGGTGATAGAAAAGGATTTATTCAAGGATTAACTGCAACAGTTGTTCTTGGTTTCTTTTTTACATTACTACAAGCATATGAATATCATCATGCCACTTTTGATTATTCAGGTCATATTTATGGAGCAGTTTTTTATATGGCTACAGGTTTCCACGGATTTCACGTAATAGTTGGCACAATATTTTTAGCTGTTTGTTTATGGCGAGGAAAATTAGGTCATTTTACAAAAGAACATCATTTTGGATTTGAAGCAGCTGCTTGGTACTGGCATTTTGTTGACGTAGTTTGGTTATTTTTGTTCGCTGCCATTTATATTTGGGGAAGTTAATTAATAACTCTTGAAAAATAAATTTTTATTTTCAGTTTTTGTTTGGTTTATAATTCTTGCTCTTCTCTCATTAGGTTTTTGGCAAATTTATAGACTAAATTGGAAGCTAGATTTAATAAATCAAATTGAAAGTTCTCTAAAAAATGATCCTGTAGAATTAACTCAAACCAATAAAAAAAACTATTTAAGAATAAAAACCTCAGGTCAAATTGATTTTGATAATCAAATTTACTTATATCATTTGAACGAAAAAGGAAAACCTGGGTTTGAAGTAGTGAACCCAATATTGATTGAAAATGAAAACTTTTTAATTAACAGAGGCTGGATACCTTTTGATAAAAAAGATCTACCAGAAATCAATCAAATCAATCAAAATGAGATACTTGGAACTTTAATGTTACAATCTAAGTCAAGTATGTTTAAGCCCCAAAATGAAATTAAAAAAAATTATTGGTTCACCCTTGATAGAGATGACATTTTTAATCAGACTGGAAGAAAATTTTCTAATTATATTATTTATTTAAATGGAAACTATAAAATTCCAAAACCAAGAGTGATCACTGCAAAAATTTCAAACAATCATAAAAAGTATGCAATTACTTGGTTTTCAATGGCGATTTCAATTCTTTTAATATATCTATATTTTAGAAAAAAAAATTATTAGATGAAGTATATAAGCACAAGAGACAAATCAAAAAACTTTGAATTTAAAGATGTTTTTATTAAAGGCCTTGCTGATGATGGTGGTCTTTTTATCCCAGAGACTTTACACAAATATTCGGAGTCTGAAATTAGTGATTTTAAAAAACTAAGTTATTCAGATTTAGCAAAAAGAATTATTCATCCATTTATTGGTAATTTTACTTCAGAAGGTGAGTTAAGTAAAATAATAGAAAAATCCTACTCAGTTTTCAGAAAAGATAATGTTATTGATCTTATTAAAGTGGGTGATCGTTCCGTGCTTGAATTGTTTCATGGTCCAACCTTAGCTTTTAAAGATGTCGCAATGCAACTCTTGGGTAATTTTTATGAATTTTATTTAAATAATGAAAATGAAAAGATTAATATTGTAGTTGCTACATCAGGAGATACTGGTGCAGCTGCCATAGATGCAATTAAAGGAAAAAAAAACTTAAATATATTTGTTCTACATCCTCATAACCGTATTTCACCTGTTCAAAGAAAATTAATGACAACTGGAAAAAATGAGAATGTATTCAATATTGCTGTAAAAGGTAACTTCGATGATTGTCAAAATTTAGTTAAATCCATGTTTTCAGATAAAGAATTTTCTAATCAGATAAACATGTCTGGTGTTAATTCAATTAATTGGGCCCGAATTATTGCGCAAAGTGTATATTATTTTTATTGTTATTTTTTAGCCGAGGATGACACTCAGCCAATAAATTTTTCAGTACCAACTGGAAATTTTGGAGATGTATATGCAGGTTATTTGGCAAAGAAGTTGGGTCTTCCAATTAATAAATTAATAGTAGCCACAAACCAAAACGACATTTTACATAGAGCTATTTCAAAAGGTAAATATGAGGCTGAACATGTCTCTGAAACTATTTCGCCAAGTATGGACATTCAAATTGCAAGTAATTTTGAGAGATTAATTTATGATTTAAATAATCATGATAGTTCTCAAACTTTAGATGATATGAAAACCATTAAACAGAATGGTAAATATTCAATTGACGATGAGAAATTAAAAAAAATTAATCAAGATTTTTTGTCGGCAAGAATGAGTGAGCAGGAAACACTAGATGTGATAAAAAATATTTATGAAAAATTTAATATGGTTTTAGATCCACACACCGCTATAGGGTATGGAGCTTTTGATAAACATGATTTAAAAGGAAACAATATTGTTCTTGCAACTGCACACCCATGTAAATTTCCAGATGCAATTTTAAAGGCTATAAACTTGAAATCTGATTTACCAAATGAATTAAAGTTTATTTTGGATGAGAAAGAAAATTATGGTATAATTGAAAATAATCTCAAAGATATTAAACAATATATTTTAGGAAAAATTAAATGAAAATTAAAGAGGGAGATAAAATTCCAAATTCAGAATTTTACTATTTAGACGAAACTGGTACTCCAAAAAAAATATCTACATCTGAGTTGTTTAATAATAATAAAACAATAGTTATAGGGGTCCCTGGAGCTTTTACTAAAGTTTGCTCCGCTAAACATTTGCCAGGTTATGTTAACAATTTTGAAGCTGCTAAAAAAAAGGGGATTACCAAAATTATTTGTGTTTCAGTAAATGATCCAAATGTAATGAAAGCTTGGGGTGATAGTCAAAAGGTAGAGGACAAGATTTTTATGGCAGCAGATCCATACTGTGAATTTACTAAATTAATTGGTGCAGATATTGATAGATTTGACAGAGGTCAAGGAACGCGATCAGCAAGATATACTATGCTGGTTGAAAATAATATTGCAACTAAGATAAAAGCTGAAGAAGATACAGCGACCTGTGAGATGTCAGCCGCAGAGAATTTTTTAGTTTCAATTTAAATTAGCTGCTTTTTTAGCCAACATATCCACTTCTTCATTTAGAGAGTTTCCGGCATGTGCTTTAACCCAATTCCATTTTACGTTTAAGGATTGGTTTAGTTTATGTAATTCAAGCCATAAATCTTTGTTTTTAACATTCTCTTTTTTTGATGTTTTCCAGTTATTTAATACCCAAGTATTAATCCACTCAGTAATTCCATTTTTTACATATTTTGAATCTGTAAATATCTCTATTGGATCTTTTGAGTTTATATTTTTTAAGGCATTAATTGGAGCCATAAGTTCCATTCTGTTATTTGTCGTATTTTTTTCATTTCCACTAATTTTTTTAATTTCTCCATTGATATTAATTATTGCAGCCCATCCACCATTTCCTGGATTAGACAGGCAGGAACCATCTGTATAAATTTTAATCATCTGGGTAAATAATCTTTATAAGAATTTAAGCTATTATGAGTAAGTAGTTTCTGATAATACTCGTTAGGATTTTTTATCTTTATTAAAGCCGTTTTAGGAGTGTTAGAATAATCATAAAGTCTAGTTAATAAGTAACGTAAAGCTGCCCCTCTGCATAAGACATTAATAGCATTTTTTTCTCTAGAGGAAATTTTCTTAATACTCTCATAGCCTTTAATTAAACTTTTAATTTTTTGTTTATTCATTGAAAATTTTTTACCTTTTAGGTCAAAACATAGAGCATTAATACAAATTGCAATCTCATAAATAAAATAATCGTTTCCAGCAAAGTAAAAATCTATAATCCCTGAGAGTTTATTTTTTTTGAAAAAGATATTATCAATAAATAAATCTCCGTGAATAATGCCGTTTGGTAATTTTTTTGGCCAATGCTTATTGATATCATTTAAATTATTTTTCAAAAAAAGATCTATTTTTGAAAATTTATTGCCTTTAAATTTAATACTTTTTAATAAAGGATTAAGATTTTTAATACCCATCGAGTTTTTGCGATAAAGTTTTAGTTTTTTTGTAACTAAATGCATTCGCGCAGTAATTTTTCCAACAAAGTAACAATCTTTGATATTAAGTTTTTTTTTATCTTTTCCCTCTAAAAAAGAGACAATACAGGCAGTCTTTTTTTTTAATTTTATTAGATAACTATTATTTTTGGTTCTCAGAGGTTTTGGACAATTTATTTTAGAGCTATTTAAATTATCCATTAATTTCATAAAAAAAGGGACTTCTTTTTTTGAAACTCTTTTTTCAAAAATAGTTAATATAAATTTTTTATTCTTTGATTTTAATAAATAATTAGTATTTTCAATTCCTTGTTTAATTCCTTGAAAGTTTATAATTTTTTCAATATTAAACTTATTATTTATTAGTCTAATATCATCCCTATCTATTTTTGTATAAACAGCCATCTAATTTAATTTGTTGGGGACTTTAAAAATTACATTTTCTTTTATTATTTCAACTTCATTTATACTTATAGTGAATTTATTTTTTAGTGCACTTATGAAATTCTCAACTAAAATTTCTGGAGCAGACGCACCTGATGATATACCTATAGTATTAAACTTTTCTATTTCATCATATGGAATTTCACTTTCGGAATGAATTAAGTGAGCATTCTTACATCCTGATTTTTTTGCAACTTCAACTAATCTTACAGAGTTTGAGGAATTTCTACTTCCAATCACAAAAAACATTTCACATTGTTTTGCAATATTTTTAACAGCAGCCTGCCTATTTGTTGTGGCATAACAAATATCTTCCTTCATTGGTTCTTTTATTGATGGATATTTATTTTTTAAGATTTTTATGATCTCTTTGGTGTCGTCTACTGATAATGTTGTTTGAGTAATATATGCAATTTTATCAAATTTTTCAGTGTGATAATTTTTTGCCTCATACTCATTCTGAATTAGTTTTACTGCACCATCTGGGAGTTGTCCCATAGTTCCAACAACTTCTGGATGGTTTTCGTGTCCAATTAAAATAATGTGATATCCAGCTTTATTCAGATTTTCTGCTTCTCTATGTACTTTTGAAACCAAAGGACATGTCGCATCAACATAAGTCATCTTATAGTTTTTTGCATCTTCTGGTATTTTTTTGGGCACACCATGAGCAGAAAAAATAACAGGTCTAGTTTTATCCTTAATTTCTTCAAGCTCTTCTACAAATATGGCTCCTTTACTCTTTAAATCATCAACTACGTGCTTGTTGTGAACTATTTCATGACGAACGTAAACTGGAGCACCAAATTTTTGAATTGATTTTTCAACAATTTCAATTGCTCTTTCAACACCCGCACAAAACCCACGTGGCGCAGATAATAGTATGTTTAATTCTTTATTTTTCATTTTTTTCTAAAAAATATTCCAGCAATATATGTGGAAAGGTCAAAGACGCCAAACCTATAAAAGTTATTTTTAATATCGCACTATCTAATTCATAGACATTATTTAGGAAATAAAGACCCACTAAACAGAAAATAGCAGTCAAAACAGTTAATGGAAAAGCTTTTTTAACAAATAACTGAAAACCATTTTTTAGGTTTGTGTTATCCATTTCAACAGAAAGTGAAATTGTGTGCCTAATAGAATGTAAAAAACAAAAGTAAATTGTGAATGCAACTAATGGAGATAGGTAATAGTTTAAAATTATAATTGAGAAAAAATCTAATAAAATTGCAAATTTTTTAAAGTTAAACTCAGTTAAAAATAAAATAATACTCGATAGTGCACTCAAACCAATAGCTATTTCAATAATTTTATAGTTTTCAATAAAGCTTAAACTTGAGTAAAATTGCTCATTATCAATCAGCAACATTTTAAATATATATACCGTCTCATCGAAATTGAAGTACAAAGGAGTAATAATAACCAATAAGCCTCTCAAAAAATAAAGTATTGGAATTAGATTTGAACTTTTATTTATTAAAAATTGTGTATCTTCTTTACCAAAATGAAACGACGCAACTGCCAAAAAAATTATTAAGGTAATAGCTGGCAAAACACTCCATATCAATATCACCGAGATAGCTATTAATATGTAAAATAAATAAAAAATATAAGATTTTTTAATATTTAAAATTGTGAGAAGTTTTTTACCTTTTAAATGGTCCAGTGCACCATGCGAAACACCTATTATCAATATAAGTAGTAAACATATTAAGGATGATATATTTAAATTACTAAATTTAAAAATTATTATTGAAAATATATTACAAAACAAAAAAAAAATAAAAGAATGATTTAGATTTATTTTTTTTATTTTATTACTCATATTAAATTAATTCTTTAAAAAATTTCCACTTAGGCATTTTAAGAATAATTTCTAAATCTTCAAAAAAACTGCTTTTATTTGATAAAAAATTAATGGCTGTCTCAGATTTTGAACTAAAAACTTTGAAAAAAATATTACCCATTTCGTTAGGATTATTTTTAAGAACCCTTAATAATATTTTATCTAAAAAATCATATTTTGAATTAATTTTAAATAGATTTACTTTTTTTATATTTTCTATGTTTTTTCTTATGTATCTGCTTTGCTCTTGAATATTTAGGAAAGTATAACCGGTACTTAATCTAGTCATGCCTCCTGCTGATCCTATGTTAATTTCATTTGATTTATTAACATTTTTTTGTCTAAAAAGAGGAATGGCTCCTTGTTCTCTAAAATGTATTTTGCATTGTCTTAAGTTTAAATGATTACATAGGTAGTCATCAATTTGTTCATCATAATCATTTAGTGAACTGTTATTAAGTTCTGATATCCAAGTAGTTTCAACAAGTGCTGTCTTTTTTGTAAAGGGGAGTGTGTAAAAAAAATGCACTCTATTTCTTTGATCACATTTAAAATCCATTAAATTAAATATTTCTTCATCAAAAAAATCTTTTCGAGTTTCTATCTCCACACCACAAAAATGTTGCCACAACTCGCTTTTTTTATTTTCAAAATTAGGCACACTATTAAATACAATTGAATTTGATTTATCTATTTGATCAATACTTTTAAAAAAATAAATATTTTCATTTAATTTAAGTTTTGAAAGTATTTTTTCATAAAATATACCACTATCAATCGTCTGATACGGGGTAGATTGGCAATCGACATATTTTGTTTCATATGTTGTATTTATTGAAAAATTATTCCAGCTTTTTTTTACACAATCATCAAAGTTATGTGGAAAAACCTTCCAAAAAGACCAGGTTTTATCTCTTTTATAATCATCTCTTGGTTCAATGATTGCTAAAGTTTTATTTTTTAATTTATTATTAATTTCTAGCTCATATGCTAATGAAAGACCCGCACAACCTCCACCAATAATTATGTAGTCAAATTCTCTCATTTAAATTTATTTCTTCATTAATTAAATAATGGTCATGATCAATATTATCATCATTATTATTGGTTAATACAAGTTTAAGTAAATCAATTATTGAAAGTAATGTTTCAACTATTTTTTCTAAATTATTGACATAAATTTTTCCTGATTTTTTATAATTTTCAAAGTTTTTTTTGTTTAAAATTTTATAACCAATTTTTCTATAAACTCTTCTTGCAACTAAAATAGAAAATCTAAAACTTAAGGGTATTTCTTTAATTGAGTAAAAAGAATTTTCATAAAATTTTTCTGATAATTCAATTGTAGATTTTATATTTTCAAAATTTTGATCAATGTAGACCCTGTTATTATTAAAATCTTCAATTACATCTCTTGAAATATTTGTTAGTTGCATAGCGATACCAAGATCAATTGCAGATTTTAAAGAATTTTTTTTATTTACTTTTAGTATTTTTGCCATCATTAGTCCTACAGTACCTGCTACTCGATAAGAATAAATTAATAACTCTTTTTCTGTAGTTAATTTTACCTGTTCTTTGATATCAGAATTGATACCATCAAATAAATCATGAATAATTGTAATTGAAATATTATATTCAGAAATTAGATCCCAAATATTTTTAATTATTGGATCGTCGAAATTTTTATTTTCAAAATTATCTTTAAATTTTTTAAATTTCTCTTTTTTGAATGTAATAGTATTTTCATCATCTGCAATATTATCAGCTACTCTACAAAAATCGTAAAGGGCTGAACACTTTTTATAAGTATCTTTTGGTAAAAAAAAACCAGCCCAGTTAAAAGATTTTGCATATGTTGCTAGATAACTTTTAGCAGACATTAAAGCAGTTTATCCAAGACTTTTGCTGAGGATAACACTCCGGGTACCCCAGCTCCAGGGTGAGTTCCAGCTCCAACAAAATAAAGTCCGTCATAAATTTCAGATTTATTATGAAATCTAAAATATGCAGATTGAGTGAATTTAGGCTGAATTGAAAATCCAGATCCAAATTTTGTGTTTAACTCTTTTTCAAAATAATCTGGGGTTAAATAAAAATCAGCCACAATATTTTCTCTAAGATTTGGCATTAAATCTTTTTCCATTTTATCAATTACTAAATTTTTCATGTTTTCACCTTCAGTTTGCCAATCGATTTTAGATTGATTATTTGGAACTGGGACTAGAACATAAAAACAGTCATTTCCCTCCGGTGCCATAGATTTGTCAGTCGCCGAGGGTCTGTGGAGATAATAGCTAATATCGTTATTTAATTTCTTATTATTAAAAATATCTTCTAAATGTTCTTTGTATTTATTTCCAAACTTAATTGTATGATGCTCAACATTTGGATAAATTTTTTTGGTTCCAAAATAGTAAACGAAAAGACCCATTGAATATTCCATTCTTTTCTTTTTCCAATTAAAAATAAAAGAGCCTTGACCATTTTTTTTTAACATTTTTTCGTAAAAAGCTGGTGGATCTGCATTACAAACAACCTTTTCAGCCTCAATGATTTCTTGGTTATCCAATTTAATACCGGTAATTTTATTACTTTTTGAAATGATCTCAGTAACTTCACTATTTTTGATTATATCAATTCCCTCTTCAAGCATAAGTTTTTCTAGACCTTTAATAATATTTCCTGTGCCCCCCATAGAATAATGGATTCCCCATTTTTTCTCTAAGTAAAGTATTAGTCCATAAATTGAAGTAGTGGTGAATGGATTACCTCCTACCAATAGTGGATGCATACTGAGCATTCTTCTTAATTTTTCATTTTTTATGAATGAAGATACTAATGAGTAAACTGATTTATAGCTTTTAAGTTTAAGTAGTGCTGGAAGTTGTTGCATCATTACAAAAGGTTTGTCAAAAGGGACATCTGCTAACTCTGTAAACCCTTTATCAAAAATCTTTTTGGTAAAACTTACTAATTTTTGATATCCTTCAACATCATCTTTACTTATATCCTCTATTTGTTTAACCATATTGTCTTCATCACCAGAATAATTAAATTTAGATTTATCCTCAAAAATAAATTGGTACCAAATTTTAAGAGGAGATAACTCAATGTAGTTTTTTGGATCCTTTTTAAATAATTCAAACAACTCATTAATTAAGTAGGGTGCAGTAATTACAGTTGGGCCACCATCAAATATAAAACCATTTTTCTTAAACACTCTAGCTCTACCACCAAGATCAGGATGTTTTTCAATTAATTTAACTTGATGCCCTTTTGCCTTTAGGCGCAAAGCTGCAGCAATTCCTCCAAATCCAGATCCAATCACTATAGAATTCATATTAATAATTTATAGTTTTTTTAGGAAATTGTAAGTGTATTATGAGCTAATTTTTTTTAGCTGCTCTTTAGTCTCATCTAAATTTTTTTGAAATACAGCATCAAGTTTTGATTTATCTACTGATGTGGATATAATTTTTTTAACTGAGTCCACTGCTATTTTAATTGAAGCATCTTTTATCTCTTTTATAGCCGCTTCTTTCATTTGACTAATTTTATTTTCAGCAAGATTTTTTTTGATCTCAGAAGATTTATGGAATTTATCGTTCAATTCTATTACCAACCTATCCGAGTCTTTTTTTGCTTGATCTAAAATGTCATTACTAACCGTTTGAGCGGTATCTAATTTTTTTTGCGCATTATCTAGCAAATTTTTTGCTTCAGTTCTTAATTTTTCACTCTCACTAATTTCATTTTTAATATCAGAGATCATCTTATCTAAAATTTCTGAAACTTTTTGTGGAATTTTTAAATAAATTAAAGCACCAAAAAAGATTACAAATGATACTGCTACCCAAAATGTTGCATCAATTGCCATAGTATTTATCCCCATTTCTTTTCGATAGATCATCAACAATTGCAGATATGCTACTACTGTTTACGCCAGAACCAATTAACTTTTCTAAAAGTTCTGAAGAAGTTTCAATTGCTATTTTATTTATTTTATCAGGAGCACTAACTCTTAAAACTTCTATTTCTTTTTCAGCTTTATTAATTTCATCATCAATTTGCTGATCTAAAACTTCTTTTTTAGCCATTATATCTTTTAGTGCTTTTTCTCTTGTTTGATTAAACATAGTTTTAGCCTCACTCTTGCTCTTTAATATAACTTCATCATATTCCTTAAGCTTTGCCTCACTATCTTCTCTTTGTTTTTCTGCGGCCTCAATATTTTCTAAAATTTGAGATTTTCTCGACTCTAAATTGTTACTAATTTTTGGCAGTATGAATTTTGACAAAACAACATACATAGTTCCAAAAGTAAGTATTAACCAAAAAATTTGAGAAATCCAAAACTCCGGATTTAATTGAGGCATACCTCCGCTTTCAGCTGCAAAAGCTTCTTTAAAAAATAAGAAGCTAAAAAATATCGACTGAAAATATATTTTTTTAATCATTAATTTAAAACGCAAATAAAATGATTAATGCAACTACTAATCCAAATAATCCTGTAGCTTCCGCTAGAGCGAAACCTAAAAGCAAATTAGGAAACTGTTTTTGTGCTGCAGACGGATTTCTCATCGCTCCAGACAAATAATTTCCAAAAATTATTCCGATACCTACACCGGCACCTGCTAAAGCAATTGCTGCTAAACCAGCTCCGATCATTTTTGCTGCTTCTAATTCCATTATTTCCTCCTTGGTTAATTAATGGTGTAAATTTAATGCATCATTTAAATAGATGCAGGTTAAGATTGCAAAAACATAAGCTTGAAGAAAAGCAACTAAGATCTCTAAACCTATTAATGCAACCGAAAAACTCAGTGGAAGCCATCCACCGACTAATCCAAGACTTATCACAAAGCCTCCGAAAACTTTCATCATTGTGTGACCAGCCATCATATTCGCAAATAATCGGACTGACAAACTTATTGGTCTACTTAAATAAGATATAATTTCTATTACTACTATCAAGGGTAGTAGCACAGCTGGTACCCCACCAGGTACAAATAATTTTAGATAACCAAATCCATGTTTGATAAAGCCAATAATTGTCACTCCAATAAAAATAAATGACGCCAAAATAAATGTAACGATTATATGACTCGTTACAGTAAATGCGTAAGGGATCATACCAAACATGTTACAAAATAGAACAAACATGAATAAAGAAAATATAAACGCAAAATAGGGTTTTGCTTTTGATCCAGCTGTATCACTTATCATTTTTGCAACAAATGTATAACTAAGCTCTGCTAGTAGTTGCATTTTATTTGGTAATACTGAATTTCTTTTTGAGCCAAAGTTAAACACAAGTAAAATCGAAACTGTACTAATAATCATAAACAAACTGGCATTAGTAAATGATATATCAAATGCTCCAACTTTTATTTCAGGTCCAATTCGATAAACATCGAATTGAGACATAGGATTTGCTGCCATAAGTATTTATTTTTGCATATTTTTTGCAGATCTAATTACGTTCGTTATTCCGGCAACTACTCCCACAAAAAAAAATATTAATATAAACCATGGTTTAGTACCAAAGGTCTTATCAAAAATAAACCCAATAATTGTCCCTACAGCAACTGCAGCGACCAGTTCAGTGCTTAATTTAAAGGCTGTTCCAATAGGTGAGGGATTATTTTTTTTATCAAAAAGATTTCTCTTTGAAACCTTGTTTTTTGCAATCTCTAGGCGAGTTTTTAATGGATCTTTTGACATTTGTACAGTTTAGGCAACCATACTCTCTGCTTTTTGTAAATCAACTGCAACTAACTGACTAATACCTTTTTGAGGCATAGTTACCCCATATAATCTATTCATTTTCGACATGGTTAATGCATGATGAGTTACGATGATAAATTTAGTATTTGTTATTTTAGTCAACTCTCCAAGTAGACTGCAAAATCTTGTTACATTTGCGTCATCCAGCGGAGCATCAACCTCATCCAAAACACAAATTGGAGATGGGTTAGTTAAAAAAACTGCAAAGATCAATGAAAGTGCCGTTAATGCTTGCTCTCCTCCAGATAATAAGGTTATTGATTGTAATCTTTTTCCAGGAGGGCTTACCAACATCTCTAATCCAGCTTCCAGAGGATCATCAGAGTCCACTAATTCTAATTTTGCATTTCCTCCATTAAACAATTTTGTATAGACCTCATTAAACTTTCTATTAACTTTCTCAAAAGCCTCAATTAATCTCTCGCGTCCTTTTTGATTAAGTTCATTTATACTATCTTTCAGTTTTACAATAGCTGTTACTAAATCTGCACGATCTTGCTCCATTTTCTTAATCTCTTCTTCATATTTACTAGTTTCTTCGTCTGCTTTTAAGTTTACAGAGCCAAACCTTTCTCTTTCTTGCTTCTTTTTATCCAACACATCTTCTTGATCAACAGCGTTGGGAAGCTCATCAACACCATTTAAATTTGAATTCTCTAAAATGTTTTCCTCATTAAGATTTAATTCAGAACTTATACGGTCTAATAAATCATCTTTTCTTTTTTGAAGACCATCAATAGTTGCACCTGAACTTGCTTTTCTTTCTCTAATTTGAATTGATTGTTCTTGAATTTGATTTAATTCACTTCTTAAAGTTTCAATTTTTTTATCGGTTTCATCAATAATTAGTTCGTTATCAATTTTTTCTTTATCAGAAATTCTCAAATTTTCTGAAATTTGACCTTTTCTTTCAGCCTGAACTCTTGGTTGATTTTCTAAATCACTCAATTGAGATGACAATTTATTTTTTCTTTCAGTAAGTTCTGAAACCATTTTTTCTGAATTTGATAATAAATTTTTCCAACTTTCAATTTCAGTTTCAATAGTTTTAATTCTTTCATTTCTTTTTATAGACTCATTTTTGATAGATTGATTTTTACTATAAGCATCAGCATATTTTTCTTGGAGTAATTTTATGTTTTGAGATTTTTCACTAACACTCAATAATTCATTTCTAGATTTGTCATCTTTTAAGTCATTTAAAAAATTATTAAGCTCCATGTTGCATCTATCTAGTAAAGTAACTGCCTGATTAATTTCATTACTATCTATTAATTCTTTAACCCTTTGGATTGAATTTTGCACATTTTTGATTGGGTCCAAGCTAGTATTGATTACCTGATCAGCAAAGCTATTTACAACATCATCAACAGCTTTTTGCTCATCTTTTAATCTATCTTTTGCCATCTCGAGCTCTTCATTGGAAAGTTTTTCTGTTTCAAAATATTTAGAGTCTGTCTCTATCAAATCTGATTTTTCCTCTTTTAGTCGTTTTTCATTAGAATTAGCGTCAATAATTATTCCTTTTTCTCTAGCGATATCGTCGTCAAGAGTTTGAATTGACTTTTTAATAGTTTCGATTTCATCTTGGGTCCTTATGTTTTCTTCATCTAAACTTTGTAGCTCTAGATTAAGTCTTTGAATTCTTGACAAATTTTCTATATTTTTTTCTCTAAGTGGTGAAACTTTATCAGTTGAAAGTTTTATTAAACTTTCCAGCTCTGATATTTTAGTATTAAATCCATCAACTTCGCCTTCAGCTTCGTTATTTATTTCATTTTCTATTCTGATTTCTTTGTCTATCTCAATTAATTTTAAATAATATAAACCAGCCTCAATTTTTTTTATTTCTTCAGAGATAAGTTTGTATTTTGTAGCTTCCTCTGCCTGTTTTTGAAGATTTGCTAATTGCTTTTCTTGTTGTCTTCTAAGCTCATCAGCTCTTTTAAGATTGTTTTCTGCAGCACCCAATCTTAATTCAGCTTCATGTCTTCTCACATGCAACCCAGAAATACCTGCAGCTTCCTCTAATATTGCTCTTCGATCTGTAGGTTTTGCAGTTACTAAAGCTCCAATTCTTCCTTGACTAATCATTGAAGGGGAATGTGCACCAGTTGATAGATCAGCAAAAAACATTTGAGCATCTCTAGCTCGCACTTCTTTACCGTTAATGTAAAATTTAGAACCTTTATCTTTTTCTATTTTTCTTTTAATTTGAACTTGATCATGCTCTCGATACTGAATTGGACCTTCTTTATCTTTATTTTCAACTTCTATAGTAACTTCGGCAATATTCTTTGACGCTTTATTTGAAGTACCTGAAAAAATTACATCCTCCATTCCAGATCCACGCATGCTTTTTGCAGATGTTTCACCCATTGCCCATCTTAGAGATTCAACTATATTAGATTTTCCACACCCGTTAGGTCCAACAATACCAGTCAAGCCATCTTCGATTAAAAAATCTGCTTTTTCTGCGAAAGATTTAAATCCATTTAATTGGATTTTTTTAAACTCCATAAAGAAACTTATATCAGTTTTTCAAGAGCTTTTTTTAAATTTTTGTAATTTAAGGTTTTATCAAACTTTTCGTTATTAATTATTATCGTAGGGGTAGCATTTACTTTGAAGTTTTTAGCTCCATCGATTCGGTCATTTAATACAAAATCTTCAATTTTCTTGTTGTTAATACAGCTTTCAAAATCAATATTGAAACCCTCTGTTGATAAAAACTTTTTTAGATTAATATTTGCTTCCTCAACTGAACTTCCTTTTACCCACTTTTGTTGATTAGCATATAAACTTTCTAATATCTCTGCTTCCCCATCATTTCTACATTGAGCAACTTTTGAAGCATTAAAAGCAGCAATATCTAGAGGAAAATGTCTAAATTCAATCTTGGCTAAACCTGTATCTAAATATTCTTTTTTTAATAAAGGATAAACATCTTTATGAAAGTTAGCACAATGGCTACAAGTTAAAGATTCAAAAGCGATGATAGATATTTTTGCACTCTTATTTCCTACAAGAATTCTTTTAATTTCGTCAGCTTGAGTGCTTAAAGCACCGAAGAAAAAAAATATTGAAATTATTAAAATTTTTTTCATTTTTTTTTAAACACTTTAGTTAGCTCTAATAATGATTGTTTAATTTTTTCATTTTTAACATCGCTGATTTTGTCTTTATATCTATTTATTGTCACATTTTTTTCATTAATCTCTAGTTTAGGGGAAACTTTTTGTTCATCATCAAAACTAATGAATTTAAGTTTCTCAACAACTTCATAACCAAAATAAGCATTCATCTTATTTAAAATATCTTTTTTAGAATATTCTATGTCAACTTCGTGGCCTCTTTTGACCATGATCACTAATGTACTTACACCAAATTTATTTGAACTTTTAAATGTTTTTGGATAGCAGCACTTGAATAACTCGTCACCTACAAGGTATTTCCAATTACTCAGGGTTTCTGAGTAAATGTGACCTTTTTTATTAATAATCCTTTTTACATTTTTTGGCAAAGTGTCTTTAAAAGATCTTAAGCCTTGAATGGAGACATTTCTCTGCTTAGTATTATTTTTAAATTGCATATGAAAGACCAAATAATAACAAAAAAAATTCTTAATTGGTATGACATAAATAAGCGAGTTTTACCCTGGAGAAAAAAAGTCTCTCATAAAAAAAAGCAATATTACACATTAGTTAGTGAATTTATGTTACAGCAAACTCAGGTAGCAACAGTAGTCCCTTACTTTAATAGATTTATAAAAAATATTCCTGACTTAGAGACTTTAGCAAATTTCGAAAATCATAAACTGATTAAGCTTTGGGAGGGGCTTGGTTATTATTCTAGGGTTAGAAACTTAAAAAAAACTGCTCTATTAGTTATTAAAAAATTTGATAAAAAACTTCCAAGAAACTATTCAGATTTAAAATCTCTTCCAGGTATAGGTGATTACACTGCGAGTGCAATATCAGCTATAGCTTTTAATAAAAGCATTATTCCTTTAGATGGAAACATTGAAAGAGTTCTTAAAAGATATTTATATTTAAAAAAAGAAAATGAAATTAATAAAGAGAACTTAATCAAGAAAAAAGAAATCTTTGGGTATTCAAGTAGGGCAAGTGATTATGCTCAGGCCTTAATGGAACTAGGAGCTTTAATCTGCAAACCGAGTAATCCTCATTGTGAACAATGTCCAATTTCAAGTAAATGTATTGCTTTAAAAAGAAAAGATTTCCTACTTACTAAAATCAAAAAAAAGAATAACAATAAATATTATTTACTAAAAGTTTATAAAGATAAAAATAAATATCTTTTGATTAAAAATACTAAATTTAATTTTTTGAAAAATTTTAGTATTTTTCCCATGCAAGAATTATCAAAGCCTACAAGTTCAACAGATATAGTTAATTTCAAGATGTCAAATATGAATATGAATATAAAAATTGAACATAAGAATAAAGTAGGTTCATTACCAACTTCCCACTGGATCGATCCTAAGAAGTTAAAAAACTACACATTACCAACTTTTACAAAAAGAATTGTTAGATACCTAGAAAGTAATAAATGAAAAAAATTGGAATTATAGGAGCAGGAATTTCAGGTTTATTCATTGCTAATTTATTTAAAGAAAATCCCAATTATCAAGTTACAATATTTGAAAAAAAACACTCAGTAGAGTTAGAAGAGGGGTATGGAATTCAACTTTCAAACAATAGTATCAAGCTTTTAAACAAAATTGGATTTAATGAAATAGAAAATAAGGAAAAGTTTAATCCTGAAAAAATTGATTTTTATGAGATTAAAAATCTAAAAAAAATATCTGATTTGAATATTTCTGAATATAATTCTGAAGATTGTAAATACACCACAATGAAAAGATCTATATTAGTTGAATTTTTAAAAAATAGATTAGATGAGCAGGATATAAAATATGAACATAGCATTGAGAAAATTGAAAAAAAACATGATCAAATAAATTTAACTTTTAACAACAATCAAAGTTTTATTTGTGACTATCTAATTATTTCCGACGGTATTTTTTCTAAAGGAAAATCCTTAATTTCTAATAATCACATGCAACCAACTTATAATAATTGTATTGCAATTAGAGGTAAAATCCCTCGGGCTAATCTAAATAATTTAAACGAAATGAACATTTCTTTATTTGTAGGTCCTGATTTTCATTATGTTATCTACCCAATTGATAACAGTGCTGGAGAATACAATTTTATTGGTGTTTTAAAGCATCAATTAACTGCAAATGAGCTTAAAAACTATAGCCTTTTTGAAGAAAAAGCTTTTATCGAGGGAATTAAAAATAAATTACAAATTAAAATTTCTTCTTCAATTTTAAGTAACCTAAATAATATCAAGTGCTTCCCAGTTTTTGTTAGTAAAGATTTTCATAAATCAGTTGAAAATATTCATCTTGTTGGAGACGCCTTTTTTGCCTTTCCACCTTCTTTTGCACAAGGAGCCTCACAGTCTATTGAAGGCGCATCAGAATTATTTGAAAGTATCATAAATAACAAATCTAATTATTATAGTAATAGAGTTTCAAGGGTAAAAATGATTAATAATAGATCAAAACTAAATCAATTTGCTTTTCATGTATCAAATCCAATTATAGTATTCTTTAGAAATATGGGATTGAAAATATTAACTAAGAACAAAAAATTTTTAGAAAATTATTTAGGAAAAATTTACAATAATTAATTTTTTGAGATTAATCTTTGTCTTAAGTAGTCTATTGGATATATTCTGCCGTTGATATCACAATGCCAATATGTCCACCCATTACAACTTTCAGCACCTAAAATAGTAGCTGCAACTTTATGAATAGAGCCTTCAGATTGGTTATGCTTTATACTTCCATCTGCTAAAATTTTTGCAGTAATTTTTTTCTTATTGTCAAAAATGTTAGTACCTGGCTTAATTATCCCAAGCTCCACTAATGATCCAAATGGTATTCTAGGTTTTGATCTATTATTTTTAAGAGTATCAAGTAAATCATCTTCAATAGGTTTTGCATTTTTAATTCTTTTTTCTGCAGCTTTGAAATAATTTTTTTCTTTTTCTATACCAAAATAATTTCTACCAAGTTTTTTCGCGACAGTTGCTGTTGTTCCTGAACCTAAAAAAGGGTCTAAAATCATGTCATCTTTATTTGTAGATGCTAATAAAACTCTGTGAAGTAAAGCCTCCGGTTTTTGAGTTGAATGCACTTTTTTGCCGTTTTTCTTTAATCTTTCTGCACCACTGCAAATCGGAAGATCCCAGTTTGATCTCATTTGTAAATCATCATTCAAACATTTTAGTGATTGATAATTAAATGTATATTTTGATTTTTCACTTTTAGATGCCCAAATCAAAGTTTCGTGAGCGTTGGTAAATCGTGTTCCTCTAAAATTAGGCATTGGATTATTTTTATTCCAAATAACATCGTTTAAAATCCAAAATCCTAAATTTTGAATTGCAGTTCCTACTCTAAAAATATTGTGATAACTCCCAATAACCCAAATTGCTCCATCTCTTTTTAAAATTCTTTTACATTCTGATAACCACGCATATGTAAACTCATCGTATTTTTTAAAATTTTCGAACTGATCCCATTTGTCATTTACAGCATCTACTTTAGATCTGTCTGGTCTGACTAATTCGCTTTTTAATTGAAGATTGTATGGAGGGTCTGCAAAAATTAAATCAAAAGTTTCACGTGGAATTTTTTTTAATTCTTCTAGGCTATCTCCATTAATAATTTTATTTTTGAAATCAGTCTTCATTTTTATAAAATAATTAGACTCTAAATAGATTCCACGGTCAACCTGAGATTGAAATATTAAGACTCGATTTGTGTGGCTAAAATTTATGATAACTAGATATTGTGTTTCGTGAGTTTTGATATTGGTGAGAATGTTTTTCTATGATGTTTGTTAACACCAAGCTTTTTTATTGCCTTTAAATGCTGCTTAGTTCCATAACCAAAATTTTTATCCCAATTATATCCTTTGTTTTTTTTCGCTAATGTTTTTATAAATTTATCCCTAGTTACTTTAGCAATAATTGATGCTGCTGAAATGGAGGGTATTTTTTGGTCACCTTTTACTATTGCCCTTAAATTGTAATTTTTTAAATCTGGTATTTTATTTCCATCTATTAAAACTTGTGAAGGTTTTTTTTTGAGTTTTTTTATTGCTCTTTTCATGGCAAGTAAACTTGCCTGAAGAATATTTATTTTATCTATTTCTTTAACAGTGGCTTTACCAGTAGCCCAAATAGAATTTTTTTTGATGTATTTAAATAAAATTTCTCTTTTTTCCTTCGTTAGTCTTTTAGAGTCTTTAAGTATTGTAGAATTAACTGATTTATTCAAAATAACAGCTGCCGCATAAACTGGTCCAATTAAACTTCCTCTACCGACTTCATCTACACCTGCGATTATTTTCATTAAACTTTTAAATTTAAGTCTTTTATCTTCTGTCTTATTTTTTTTAGATCTTCCCATGAGTATTTCTTATTCTCTGGAAACCTTAATAAATATGAAGGATTGAAAGTTATCATCAAAGGATAGGTTCGACCATTTAGTATGACCTCTTTCCATTTTCCTCTTTCACTCGAAATTTTACCGTTAATTCCTGTAACAGCCTCCATAGCTGTAATTCCCATTAAAATAACAATTTTTGGCTCTATTATTGATATATGCTCTTTTAGAAACACAGAATATCTTTTGATTTCTACTGATGTTGGCTTTCTGTCCTCTGGGGGTCTAAAATTTATTGAATAACTACAATAAATATTTTTTCTTTTTATCTCGATAGCCAGCAGCATTTTATCAAGGAGCTCTCCAACTTCGCCCATAAAAATATTAGCATTACTGTCTTCCTCTAAACCTGGGGCTTCACCAATTAACATTATAGGACTGTT